>JAADHR010000199.1 GCA_013151735.1 Calditrichota bacterium
GGCTTCAATTGGGTGGGTGGAAAAAAATCATACTCAATGGCATACCCCAACCGGGTTATTTCCACCCTTTCGAGACCCGGAATGGTTCGAATGGCCTGAATCTGCACATCCTCCGGCAGGCTGGTTGCAAAGCCGTTCACATACATTTCAAAGGTATCCCTTCCCTCCGGTTCCAGAAAAATCTGGTGATGCTCCTTGTCGCTAAACCGGACAATTTTGTCCTCAATCGAGGGGCAATACCGGGGACCTACCCCGTGGATCATTCCCGTGTACAGGGGGGAGCGATCCAAACCCGAGCCAAGCACCAGATGCGTTTTGGGGGTGGTGGCAGTCAAATAACAGGGAATCTGCTCAAGCTCCAGCCTTTCCGTTTGATAGGAAAACGGAACAGGCGTTTCATCCCCCGGCTGGAGGGTCATGGCCGAAAAATCCACCGTCCGGCCATCGATTCTCGGGGGGGTTCCCGTTTTTAGTCGCCCCGACTCAAACCCCAGGGCAACCAGGTCCTCCGTAATTCCCCGGGCAGGAAACTCCCCGGCGCGTCCCGCGTGAATGGCCTGAAGCCCGATAAAGATTTTTCCATTCAAAAAGGTCCCGGCCGTCAGAATGACGGCCCGTGCCGCTATCGTTGTTCCGGTCTGAACCTTTACCCCCTTAATTTCACCCTTTTCGACCACAAGGCCCGTAGCCGGTAACTGCTTTATATCCAAATTTTCCTGCCGTTCCAGAGCGAGGCGCATTTCCCAGGAGTAGGCAAGCCGATCGGCCTGGGCGCGCGGCGACCAGACAGCAGGGCCTTTTGAGCGATTCAGCATTCTGAACTGGATGCCCGTTTTATCCGTGACCTTGGCCATTTCGCCGCCGAGCGCGTCAATTTCCTTTACCAGATGGCCCTTTGCCAGCCCTCCAATAGCCGGATTACAGGACATTTGCGCAATAGTAAAGATGTTCATCGTCAGCAAGAGGGTTTTCGCACCCATTCGTGCCGAGACCAGAGCGGCCTCACAGCCGGCGTGTCCCGCCCCGACAACGATGACATCATACTCGCCATAAAGACTGCTGGCCGATTGTTTCACGTGGAACAAAATGTCTTTCTTCGTATCTGTCATTTTCCGATGCAAAACCTTCCAAAAATAAAATCCAAAACATCCTCAGGAGATGTTTCCCCAACAATTTCACCGATCGCATTAAGTGCTCCCCGAACATCCACGGCTGCAAATTCCTGGCTGAGTCCCCTTTGAAGGGTCTCGCTGGCCGTATCCAGAGCAGAAAGTGCCTTTTCTATTGCTTTCACGTGACGGATATTTGTGAGGATAATCTCACCACGGTTCAGATTTTCATCGGTCAAAAACTCTTTTTTTATCATCTCATAAAAAGAGTCCATCCCTTCCCCTGTCTTGGCTGAAATCCGAATCGGAGTTTGCTGCGCAACAGAGCCGGGTATCCCCTGATTTTTGGGGTTCCGTTTCAGATCAATCTTGTTCTCGACGATTAATGTGGCGGCACCGCTTTTCGCCGTGGCTTCCCCAATTTTGTTCCAGACAAAGTCATCCTCCGGAAGCCAGCCTACAAACCCGTCATAGAGAAAAACCACCAAATCGGCCTCATTCAAATGGAATTGAGTCATTTCGACCCCCTTTGCCTCGATGCGGTCACGGGTCTGCCTTAGGCCGGCCGTGTCAATAACGCGAAACAAAACCCCGTCAATGTCCAGTTGGACCTCCACGGCATCGCGTGTGGTTCCGGGTGTGGCATCCACAATTGCCCGGTCGCTTCCAATCAATCGATTCAGCAGGCTGGATTTTCCCACATTCGGACGCCCCACGATGGTCATTTTAACGCCGTCCCGCAGAAAGCGTCCTTTTTGATAGGTGGAAATCCACTTTTTCAGGATCTTTTTGACCGAATCCAAACGGGCGACGAGCTCTGTCCGGGGGATCAGTTCAACATCCTCTTCCGAAAAATCCAGTTCCAGTTCCAGAAAACCCAGGATTTCGATTAATTCCCTTTGAACCGTTTGAATCTGTTGGAACAACTTCCCCGAAAGCTGTTGATACGAGGCTCGAAGGCTTTTCTCTGTTTGCGCCTGAATTAGATCGGCAACCGCCTCGGCCCGGGACAGATCCAGCTTTCCATTTAAAAAGGCCCGTTTTGTAAATTCTCCGGGTTCGGCCAAACGCGCCCCCGCTTTCAGGGTTGCCTGGAGCACCTTTTGTGTAACAAAAAGCCCCCCGTGGCAGCTAACCTCGACCACATCTTCTCCCGTGTAGGACTGCGGAGCACGAAAAACGGTAAAGACTCCCTGATCGATCTCCTCTCCCGACTGGGGATCAACAATTGCTGCCACATGAACCGTATGGGTGGGCACCTCTGAGAGAGTAACGTTCCCTCTGAAAATCTTTTCCGAAACCGAAAGCGCGTCCTCACCGCTGATCCGTATGACGGAAATCCCCCCCGTCCCGATGGGTGTGGAAATCGCTGAAATTGTCTCTGTTTTTTCCATAAATAAAAACAGCCCTACCAGGTATTTTGGCAGGGCTGGTAGTCCTCACGTAAATCCTTACTTCCCTTTTTTATGACTTCTCTGTCTGGGTGTTTTCTTTTTCACCGGTTTGATTTCCAGCTTGTCGGTTTTAACAAAATGCTGCTGGGCAATCGTCAGAATATTAAACAGCGTGTAGTACAGATTCAACCCCGATGGAAACGAGTTAAAGAGCAAAACAAAGAAAACCGGCATTAAATACGTCAGGGATTTTTGCTTTGGATCCTGAGTGGTCATCTTTTGCTGAAAGTACATGGTAAAGCCCATCACAATGGGCAAAACATTGATTGTATTTCCATACATTGGAATCGTAAATGGCAGCGTGGCAATGGTATCCGGCATGGACAAATCCTTTATCCACCACAAAAATTGTGCGCCCCGCAGCTCAATTGTGGATCGAAAAACAATAAACAATCCCACCAATAACGGCATTTGCAGAAGCGTCGGTAAACACCCCCCCATGGGATTTACACCATACTCCTTATAAAGCTTCATGGTTTCTTTGTTCATCCGCTGCGGATCATTCTTGTATTTCTCTTTTATTTCCGCCATCAGCGGCTGAACAAGCTGCATTTTTTTCATCGACACATAGCTTTTGTGCGTCAATGGATACACTACTATTTTTATCAGCAGTGAAAACACCACAATGACCCACCCATAATTTGGGATGAACCTGTGGAGAAATTTAAATGAAACCAGAATGGCAATGCTGAACGGACGAAAAAGACGCTCATACCAACCCGACGACATAATCACCTTGTCCAGTTTAACGCCCAATTTTCGGATGGTGTTGTATTCGAGTGGGCCGATATAAACGGTGAATGAATCCGCGGTAACGGTACCGCTATTTAATGGCATTTCAACCGTCGTTGAATAGCGCTTGATGACATTCTTTTTATTAAACGGAACCCCCCGGCCTTCTACAATGACTCCTCTTCCCTGCTTTCCCTTCAAAATAATGGCCGACGTAAAATATTTTGTTCGCACCGCCGTCCAAATAACCGACCCGGTTATCTTTTTCTTTTTATACTCGGGCTTATTGCCTATTGAAAATTCATCAAGCTCTTTGCCCAGCATCGAATACACCTTCGAGTAGCCCTCGTCATCCCGAAGACGCTTCTCTGTCGGATGTAAACCGGATTTCCAGGTGACATAATAGCTGTTGTTGTCAACCCAGGAATCAAATCCCTTCAGATTCACAACAAAATTAATATTGTACTTATCTTTATAAAAAACAAACTTTTTTATAATTTGCTGGCCGTTTTTTAGGGTCAATTTGGCCAGAAGGGTTGCTGTGGGATGGGCATCATTTAATACCACCAGAGAATCCGTTTGGTCCTTTTTCAGAAGACTCAAATTATAATTCACATTGCCAAAATCGACCGTATCATTATTTACAAAAAACAAAAGTCCAAGATCATCATACCCTTTCCCCAAAATCAACTGGACAGGGGTGCCATTGAATGTATTGTATTCTTTTAATTTCCAACTACTTATGGTAGCCCCTCTGGACGATATCTTTGCCTGATACAAGGGGGTTTCCACGGTTATTGTTCTTGCCTTTTTGCCTATTACGCTGGCGGGCAACAGTTCACCCAGCTGAAGATTTTCCTTTTTAACGGCCACCGGTTTCTTCGGCGGTTCCGTTTTTTTCTCCTGAATCGCCTTTTCAAATCGGCTTGTGGCCGATGGTCTTTCGCTTCGCATTTTTCGAAGCGTGTCCTCTACAACCCGGCCCTGCTGCGTCGATTGGGATTTTGGCATCACCCATTTTTTGTAATAGGACGTCTGGGTAAAAATTAAAATTATTCCGATCAAGATAAATGCAATGATGGTGTCTCTGTTCATGATTGTCCTAACTTTTTACTATATCGTTATTCGTAAGAGAATTATCGTACGTTACGGTAACGGATCATATCCCCCCTTATTGAAAGGATTGCACCGTAGGATTCGCCAAACAGATAGATAGGTTGCCTTAAAGAAATTGTATTTCGTATACGCTTGAATACTATACGTTGAACATGTGGGATAAAATCTGCAAGAAGGAGGAAAAAATGGCGAAATGAGCGTTTTATATAATTTGATTAAGAAAATTACAACTTTCTTTAACATTTTTTCAGTATGTCCTTTAGATCTGAAATTTCATGATATAAACGCCAAAATGTGGGCAATTCCTCTGTTTTGCGCACATAAAAAATAACTTTTTTTTTTCAAACCAAGCCTTATTTTGACGAAAGATTTCCCGAATATATCGCTTCACGCGATTTCGTTCAACCGCCTTTTTGTATTTTCGACTAACGGCTATGCCCATCTGGGTGCTTTCACTTGAAACATAAAAAAGGGTTATGAGCCGTCCCCTTATTTTTTTGCCTTTTTGGAATATCTCATCGTAAGCAGATGGTCCCCGAATGATTTCATGTTTTTTTAGAGTTTGGGCAGCCATGCGCGGTGATTTTCGTTTACGAGTAGCAATAATGTGGATAACTACTTCGTTGTATATTCATCACTAACGGTTAGCTTTTTTCGCCCCTTCAAACGACGACGCCGTAAAACCTCTCGACCAGCTACAGAAGACATTCTTTCCATAAAACCGTGTTTATTCCGGCGCTTTCTATTGCTGGGTTGAAACGTCCGTTTCATTTAAAAATCTCCTTTCGATTGTTTTTGTTTTACTTAGCGTTTTAAATAGTGACGTTAAATATAATATTAAAATGCACAAAAAGTCAAGTTTTTTTTGGTAAATTCCTTTAGCCCTTTTTGCGCCGCATTTTTCCAAAATTTTTAAATCTTTTGGTTTGACTTTGAACGAAAATTTTTTATATTTGTTTCCGCAAAACGTACCTTTCTGTGTGTGGATAACTTGTGGAAAAGGCCTGTTTAATTCTTTGAATCCTTTCTTGCTCAACACAGTTACACTCGATCAAATATGAAGACTTTTTACGATTTATCGCTTTTTGTTTTTAAAAAACGAGGGGTTTTATGGAGGATATCATCAGTTCTGTAGAAAAGGCATGGGATTTTTGTTTGTCCCATATCCGCTCAAAAATCAGCGCACAAAGTTTCAATACCTGGTTTAAACCCATCATCCCAATTAAGGTAACAGACGACCAGTTGACCATTCAGGTTCCCAGCGAGTTTTTTTATGAATGGATTGATGAACACTTTCGGGATATTATCGATCAGGCGCTTTATGAAGCCTTTGGTCGACCCATAAAACTAAAATATTCGATTGTCCTGGATGAAACGGCTGGCAGTGTTTCTCCCGAGGAGTCTCTTAAAAATAAAAAACATCTGCTTTTTTACAACAATAATGGCACGCATCTAAACAGTCGATATATTTTCGAGAATTTCGTGGAAGGTAACAGTAACCAATTTGCAAAAGCAGCCTCTCTGGCCGTTGCAGAATCGCCCGGTAAGACCTCTTTTAATCCCTTATTAATTTACGGAGGGGTCGGGTTAGGTAAAACACATCTCATTCAGGCCATCGGAAATTACGTTTTAACCAAATATCCCAATAAGCGCATTCAGTATGTCTCAAGCGAAAAATTTACCCTTGAATTTATTAATGCCATCAAAAACAACCGGGCCTCTGAGTTCAGCCTGCACTATAGAAATGTGGATATTTTGCTCGTCGACGATGTGCAATTTTTTATCAATAAGGAACGAACCCAGGAAGAATTTTTTCACACATTTAACGAATTGCAGCAAAAGGGAAAGCAAATCGTTTTATCATCGGACCGTCCCCCTCAGGAACTGGCCGGCTTGGAAGATCGACTGATCTCCAGGTTTAGTTCCGGGCTTATTGCCGATATTCAGCCACCCGATCTGGAAACCCGAATTGCTATTTTGCAGCGCAAGGCCGAACAGGATCAAATTGAACTCTCCGATGAAATCACCCAGTTTATTGCGGCGAACATTAGCTCCAATATTCGGGAACTCGAAGGAGCCCTAATTAAATTACTGGCGTATGCTTCCCTGAATGGGGAAGACATCACCCTGCGCCTGGCCAAACGGGTACTCAAAGATTTAATCAAAAAGAAAAACAAAACAAATGTTTCAATTGAGCTTATTCAGGGAGTGGTAAGCGATTATTTCTCCATTAAGGAAGATTTGATTCGGGCCAAAACCCGAAAAAAAGAAATCGTCGAAGCCCGTCAGATTTCCATGTACCTGGCCAAAATGCTGACCAGCAGCTCCCTAAAGACTATCGGTCTGCATTTTGGCGGGCGCGATCATACAACCGTCATCCATGCCTATCAAACGATTGAAAACAGAATGGCATCGGAACCGAAATTCCGCGAGATTGTCCAGGAAATTCAGGAAAAAGTGGAATTGGAAACCCAATAATCTTTTCCACATCTCTTGTGGAAAAGCGGGTGAAATAGTGTGGAAAAACCGTCGTTTTTCCACATTGTTTTGATCAACCCAATTACCCTTTTAAAACGTACCCGGATATAAACAAGTTTTAAACAATTTTTTCACAGGATCAAACGTCCTTTAATCCAATCAAGCTCATTGTTTTTTAGTATAATTACTCACTTTTACAAAAAGGTTTTCCACATATTCACAGCCATTACTATTACTATATTTTTATTCTTTACTATAAAAACAATTATAAAATAGAATAAAATAATTCGCTTGAAATTATATGAAAAATTAATTACTTTAATAAAAATATAGAGGTTACTATTTGATATCATATTTTAGGAGGCCACAATGAAATTTTCCGTACCCCGTTCGGAATTTTTTAAAGCAATTCAAAGCATTATCGGTGTTGTTCCTCCCAAAACGGCTACACCCATCCTGAGTGATGTTTTATTAATTCTTGAAAATGACAGCCTGAAAATATATGCGACCGATCTGGAAATTCTCATGTCAACTCAAATAAACGTGGATGGCGTTGAAAACGGGGCTTTGGCTGTTCCATCAAAGATGTTAGCGGAAATCTTACGGGAATTGGGGGATGTAAAAATAGAGGTTATTGCAGAGGATAACTATCGTCTGCGGCTCATCAGTGATCGGGGAGTGTATAAAATTGCTGGGGACCCCAGTGAGGATTTTCCCCTGATGCCGGTGTCGGATTTGGTAGAAGAATTTGATATTGACAGCAAAAAACTTTCCCGCATGATTGACAAAACCATTTTTGCCGTTTCGCATGATGAGTTGCGGCCGGCGCTAATGGGGGTCCTTTTTCAAATTGGCTCAAATGAATTCAGAATGGTTGCCACGGATGGGCACCGGCTGGCCCGCATTACAAACATGGATTTTTCGGCATCGGTTTCAGAAAAAAAATTAATTGTACCAACCAAAGCACTGAATCTGCTGGTAAAGAATATTTCCGACGAAACGGAGGATATCAAGGTTTCATTTGGAGAAAACTATATTGTGTTTAAATTCAATCATGCAGAAATTATTTCTCGACTGGTTGAAAGTCAATATCCTCAATATGAGAATGTAATTCCAACTACCAATAAAAAACGCTTGCAAATTAATCGCGAGCTATTTCACAGAAGCTTAAAGCGTGTCTCAATCTTCTCAAATTCAATGACAAAACAAGTAAAATTGTCCCTGAAACCGGATAAAATCGAAGTCTTTTCACAAGACCTGGATATCGGCGGTGAGGCCATGGAAGTATTGCCGGCAGAATATGAAGGCGAAGAGATGGATATTGGTTACAACGCTCAGTACCTTATGGAAATTATCCGACATATTGATACGGACGAGGTTGTCCTTATGTTGGACACACCGATTTCTGCAGGAATTGTTTTGCCATCAGAACAATTGGAAAAAGAGGATTTTCTCCTTCTGGTAATGCCTGTTCGGTTAACGGAAACCGAAGAAGTCGAAGAAAACGTTTCGGATGCAAATGAGTATACGGAAACATCCGACACCTCCGAAGAATATGAGTATTAGGGTGTAAGTAGCTGGTTTCCGCAACAAAAAGTGTTATTTGAAAATTCAGGAATAGAATGGTTTTAAAATCACTATATCTTCAACAATTTAGGAACTATTTGAAACAAAATTTCGTGTTCGATGAAGGCGTAAATGTGATTTATGGCTATAATGGGCAGGGAAAAACCAATCTTTTGGAAGCAATTGCTTATACGTGCATTACAAAGAGTTTTCGCACCAATTCCGATGCAGATGTTATTCCTTTTCATGCGGATTTTTTTAAAATCACGTCAGATTTTATTTTTGATCAGGGCGTAAAAAAAACGGTTTCTTTAGAATACGTACAAGGGGAGGGAAAACGTGTTTTTGTTGATGGAGCCCGCGTTTCTTCTGCCTCAGAGATAATTGGTCTCTTTCCGATCGTTATTCTCACCCCGGAAAACGAAGTCATTACGTATGGAAGCCCGTCTGAGCGGCGGCGATTTTTGGATTTTATCTTGTCCCAGACGGATAAATCCTATTTTAATAATATTCAAAATTTTCGAAGGGTGCTCCGGCAGCGCAACAGATTATTGGCCGATGCCCAGGAGAACCGATTTGGTTTCAGGGAGAGAATTGAACCGTGGAATATCGAGCTTTTCGAACTCAATAAACAAATTACAAAAAAACGGAAAGAATTTGTAAGGGATTTTCAGAAAATTTTACAGCCAATATTCAAACAGCTTACATTGGGACAGGAAGAAATTTCCATCATCTATACGCCCTCTTTTAAAGAGGCCTTTTTTGAAAGGAACGTGTTTCTCCGTGAATTGGAGAAAAACATCAATTTTGAGATCATGCGTGGAAACACGCTCATTGGTCCCCACCGTGACGAAATTTCATTTTTGAACAATGGGTGGGATTTGCGAAAATTTGGTTCCCGGGGTCAGCACAGAACGGCTGTTATTGCCCTGAAGATTGCAGAATATTTTTACGTGTATCAAATCAAAAAAGAACGCCCCCTTTTTCTTCTGGATGATGTATATACAGAAATTGATAAAATCAGGGCAAAAAATATTACCGAGTATTTTACCCAAATAGGGCAGATATTTTTAACGACCAGCGATGTGGATTTAAAAATTGACACAGAACTGGAAAAAGAGAAAAAAATTTCCTATTTTTATATTGACCGTACACATCCGGTACCCCATACGGAGGTTGGACAACGTCCATGAAAAGAGCGGCTGAACTGGGGTCCGTTTTGAACAGAATTCTGAAGGACCTTCATATTGAAAAGAAGGTCTATCAGAGTCAGGCTCTTCTCCTGTGGAGTGAAGTTGTCGGTGAAAAAATCTCAAAAATATCCCGTGCGGAAAGAGTGGATAATGGGATTCTTTTTGTCCGCGTGGACAGCCCAAGCTGGAGAACGGAGCTTATCTATTTAAAACGGGATATTATTCATCGTTTGAACAAAAAAATTGGTGTTAACGTAATAACAGACATTCGGTTTAAATAAGAGTATTTCTGGAGGCATAAAACAAAAGATGGCAGTTAAAAAGAGAGACGTGGAAAAAAAGCAGAGTCACGACCTGTATGACGCCCGAAAAATTCAAGTCTTAAAGGGGTTAGAAGCGGTACGAAAACGCCCGGCAATGTATATCGGGGATGTGTCCTCAAAAGGACTTCATCATCTGGTTTACGAGGTGGTGGATAACAGTATCGATGAAGCGATGGCCGGGTACTGCAGTCAAATTAAGGTCATCCTTCACGAAGACAACAGCATTACGGTTGAAGATGATGGCCGCGGTATTCCCGTGGACATCCATCCGGTGCAAAAGCGCCCGGCTGTAGAAGTGGTCATGACGACCCTTCACGCCGGTGGAAAATTCGACAAGAACACCTACAAGGTTTCTGGGGGATTACATGGAGTGGGTGTATCGGTAGTGAATGCGCTTTCGGAGTGGATGGAGGTTGAGGTATACCGCGATGGCAAGATCTACCACCAAAAGTACGAACAGGGAAACCCGGTTACTGATCTGAAAGTGATTGGCAAGCACAAGAAAACGGGAACGAAAATTCATTTTATGGCCGACCGGGCCATTTTCAAAAAGGTCAGGTATTCGGTGGATACCCTTTCCAATCGGCTTCGTGAGCTTGCCTTTTTGAATCCGGGAGTACGGATTTTCCTGAAAGATGCTGCTAACAACGAGGAAATGGAATTCCACTACAAGGGCGGGCTTGTGTCCTTTGTGGAATATCTGGAACAAAACCGGACGCCAATTCACAAAAAGCCAATTTATGTGTCCGGCAGTAAAGAAAATGTTCAGGTTGAAATCGCGCTTCAATATGATACATCCTACACGGAAAACATTTTCACGTACGTGAACAATATCCCCACAATTGAAGGGGGAACGCATCTGGTAGGATTCAAATCGGCGCTCACCCGATCGATCAACAACTACGCGATCAAAAACAATTTGACCAAGGGTCTTAAAAACGGACTGACCGGCGATGATGTTCGCGAGGGACTTACAGCCATCATCAGCGTGAGGGTTCTGGAACCCCAATTCGAGGGTCAGACGAAAACCAAGCTTGGCAACAGTGAGGTCAAAGGAATTGTTGATTCAATCGCGTCGGAGGGATTGAATGCCTTCTTTGAGCAAAATCCGTCCGTGGTGAAAAAGATTGTTGAGAAATGTACAATGGCAGCCCGGGCCAGGGATGCCGCCAGAAAGGCCCGGGAATTGGCCCGTCGAAAAACGGCGCTGGATGGTGGAGGGCTGCCGGGTAAACTGGCGGATTGTTCGATTCGAGATCCCGAGCATGCGGAGATTTTTCTGGTTGAAGGGGACTCAGCCGGAGGATCGGCCAAACAGGGACGGGACCGTCAATTTCAGGCCATTTTACCCCTGAAGGGAAAAATCCTGAATGTGGAAAAGGCCCGCCTGGAGAAAATCCTGAATAATGATGAAATCCGGACCATCGTTACGGCACTCGGCGCCGGTATTGGCCGGGATGAATTCCGGCCGGAAAAGGTGCGCTACCATAAAATCATCATTATGACGGATGCCGATGTGGACGGGGCCCATATTCGAACCCTGCTTCTGACCTTCTTTTTCCGCTACATGCGGGAACTGATTGAACTCGGGCACATTTACATTGCTCAGCCCCCTCTTTATCGTCTGGCAAAGGGACGGGAAGAGTACTACGCTTATGATGAAGATGAGCGGGAAGAGATTACACAAAAACTCGGCCGGGACGGCGTGAATATCCAACGGTACAAAGGTCTGGGTGAAATGAACCCGGAACAGCTGTGGAAAACCACCATGGATCCGGAGCAGAGGGTCATCCTTCAGGTGAACATAGAGGAAGCCTTTGAAGCTGATCGGATTTTCAGCACGTTAATGGGAGACAATGTCGAACCCCGGCGAGAATTCATTCAGAAGAATGCAAAATACGTGCGCAACCTGGATGTTTAAACACGTGATGGCATGATTTAAACGATAAAACGATAATGTAAGGAAGAGACAAACGAATGGCTGTAAATCGGGAAAGAGTTTTACCAGTTTTAATTGAAGACGAAATGAAGGGCTCCTATCTGGATTATTCCATGTCGGTTATTGTATCAAGGGCCCTTCCGGATGTTCGTGACGGACTGAAACCGGTTCACCGGCGTGTTCTTTACGGAATGTACAATTTGGGCCTGTTGCCCAACCGTCCCTATAAAAAAAGTGCAAGAATTGTGGGTGAGGTTCTGGGTAAGTACCATCCTCATGGCGATACGGCTGTTTACGATTCGATGGTACGAATGGTACAGGATTTTTCTCTGCGGTACCCACTGGTGGATGGCCAGGGTAATTTTGGTTCCGTCGACGGGGATTCACCGGCCGCCATGCGATACACGGAAGCCCGCCTGGCACCCATCGCTCTGGAGCTGTTGCGCGACATCGAAAAAGATACGGTTGATTTTGTCCCGAATTTCGACGAAACCCTGAAAGAACCGGTTGTGCTCCCTTCCGTTCTGCCCAATCTTGTGGTGAATGGTGCCTCGGGAATTGCGGTGGGCATGGCGACGAACTTTCCGCCGCACAATCTGACGGAAGTAATCGATGGGTTGATTACCCTCATTGACAATCCGGAGGCTGCAGTCGAAGAAATTATGCAATCGATTAAAGGCCCCGATTTTCCAACCGGAGCCATTATTTACGGCGCAGCCGAAATTCCGACCATTTACAAAACGGGACGGGGAAAATTAACCATTCGGGCTCGTGCGAATATTGAAACACAGAAAAATGGAAAAGAACGGATTATTGTTACGGAAATCCCGTACCAGGTGAACAAAAGCAACCTGCTCGAAAAAATGGGAGATCTGGTCCGGAATAAAAAAATCACCGGAATCAGCGATATTCGTGACGAATCGGATCGGGACGGCATGCGTGTCGTCATTGAGCTGAAACGCGACGCTCAGGCCGAGGTTGTGCTCAATCAACTCTACAAACACACGCAGATGCAGACCACCTTTGGTGTCATTATGCTGGCGTTGGTTGACGGGGCGCCCAAGGTAATGAATCTGAAAGAATCCCTTCAGCATTTTGTCGATTTCCGGCATGAAGTGGTGGTGCGCCGCACAAAATTCGATCTGGACAAAGCGGAAAGACGGGCCCACATTTTAGAGGGATTAAAAATTGCTCTGGACAATCTGGATGCCATTATTCAAACCATTCGAAAATCACGCGATCCCAAAACAGCCAAACACAACCTGATGCGAAATTTTAAACTTTCCGAAATTCAGTCTCAGGCTATTTTGGACATGCGCCTCCAGCGTCTCACGGGGTTGGAGCGAAAAAAGATTGAAGATGAGTATCTGGCAACCATTAAGCTCATCGCCGAATTAAAGGCCATTCTGGACAGCCGTTCCCTTCGGATGAAAATAGTTAAGGATGAGCTCATCGAGCTGCAGAAAAAATATGGGGATGAACGGCGAACCGAGATTATTAACAGTGCCGAGGACTTTCAAATTGAGGATCTGATCGCCGAAGAAGACATGGTGATTACCATATCCCACGACGGGTTTATTAAGCGGTTTCCCGTTTCCGGGTACAAGCGGCAGATGCGCGGCGGCCGCGGTTACACGGGGGCCTCGCCCACCAGCGGGGATTTTGTGGAGCACCTGTTCATTGCTTCCACCCATCACTATATTTTGTTTTTCACAGATAGGGGAAAGTGCTACTGGTTGAAGGTTTACGAAATTCCGGAGGGCGGCCGTGCCTCCCGAGGGCGCTCGATCGTGAATCTTTTGGATGTCTCCAAGGGTGAAAATATCCGGGCCTTTTTGCCGGTGAAGGAATTCGACAATGAGCACTATATTGTCATGGCCACCGAAAAGGGCCTGGTCAAGAAGACCAATCTTGAGGCATTCAGCCGGCCGCGGCGCGGCGGTATTGTGGCCATTTCCATCAATGAAGGCGACCGCCTCATTGAAGCCATGCTGACCAACGGGACTCAGGAGCTGTTGCTGGGGACGCTTTACGGAAAAGCAGTCCGGTTTAATGAATCGGAACTGCGGCAAATGGGACGCAATGCAGCAGGCGTTCGCGGAATTAGCCTGGCACCCGAGGACCGGGTCATTGGAATGGTTCCGGTTCAACGGGGGTCGACGCTTCTGGTTGTGACCGAACAGGGATACGGAAAGCGGAGCAAGATCGAGGACTACCGCTTAACCCATCGCGGAGGCAAGGGGATTATTGCCGTTAAAATAACGGAGCGTGTGGGCAAAATGATCGCCATGAAAGTGGTGATGGACAGTGACGATATTATGATCATTACGGCGCATGGTGTGGTTATTCGCCAGCCCGTGAAGGGAATCTCCATTATTGGACGGAATACCCAAGGAATTCGTCTGATCCGTCTGGATGAAGGGGATCGCATTGCGGACGTGGCCCGGGTCATTAAGGAAAATACCAACGGCAATGGAAAAGAACCTGAATAATCCGACAAAGAAGTGCCAGAAAAAAACACCAAGCGAAAGGTGATTGAATGAAGAATAAAAAGCAGTTGCAATGGATTGTACCTTTGATTGCCGTAATTTGGTTGGTTCCCTACCTTTTGTTTTCTGAGAAAGTGGAAGAAAAGGGTGTGGTTACCTATGTGGCGGGCCGGGTGAAAAAGAAGACGCCCAAAATCGAGAATTGGATCCCTGCCCATAAAAATACGCAGGTAATTCGCGGTGAAAAGGTCCGCACGTACCTTCGATCGCGTGCAGAGATTAAATTAAGGGGTTTGGATATTATTCGTCTGGCACCGGAAACGACCATTGATATTGTGAAACTTTACGATGAATCCAAAGACTCGCAGATCAAAACGACACAGATCAACATCGAGAGCGGCGACCTCTGGGCATCTGTTTCGAAAAAAAGCAAAAAAATGAAATTTAAACTGGATACGCCCGTTGCGGGTACCGCGATCACCGGAACAAAACTGGAGGTCAGCTTTGGCTCCGATTCCAGCTCCGAAGTGCGGGTCTACAGGGGAGAAGTGAAGGTTTCCAATGCCAAAACGGATATGGACAGGTTAAAGCTAACCCCCAAATTGATCAAGCCCCACCAGATTCAGGGACCCCATCAAATCCAAGGTCCGCATGAAGTCACAATGGAAAAGTGGCTGTATATTGTGAAGGAAATGCAGATGCTAAAAATCGACAAGCATGGAAAAGTAAAATATGCGGGTTCCTTTTCGCTGAAGCAAATGAAGAATAAAGCCGACTGGGTGAAATGGAATCTGAGCCGGGACAAGGCCCTTGGGATAAAATAGGCGCGTGTTTGACCCTTTACCAGCGGTGAATTCAAAACCATCATTCAACGAGCGATCCTCTGGAAAGTAATGAATGAAAGGGCGTAAAATGTTTGTTGAAATTCCTGTCCGAACCCACAATCACACCGAATTCATTCAACTGGACTCAGAAATCCAGAGTATTGTGGCAAAAAGCGGGGTGAAAAACGGGCTGTGTACCGTTTTTGCTCCTCACACGACCGCAGCCATTACCATTAACGAAAACGCGGATCCGGATGTGGTTCGCGATATCATTGCCGAAACGGAAAAAATCATTCCCTGGAATGATGGGTATCACCACATGGAAGGAAATTCGGCGGCGCATATTAAATCCAGTCTGTTTGGAGCCTCTGAAACTGTTCTTATTCGGGACGGCCGCTTGAAACTGGGTACCTGGCAGTCCATCTATTTTTGTGAATTTGACGGTCCCCGTCATCGAAAAGTTTGGATTCAGATTGTCGGTGACTAATTAATAAAAAAATGGATTAAAAGGATATCCCGTTTTAC
The DNA here is from genome assembly GCA_013151735.1 of Calditrichota bacterium. Classification (NCBI taxonomy): domain Bacteria; kingdom Pseudomonadati; phylum Calditrichota; species Calditrichota bacterium. Next base: position 15,749 of record JAADHR010000199.1, read on the forward strand.
GGGATATTTTTTTATCTGCGAATGGTGGTTGGTTTTTCTGAATAACATCAGCTCAATTTGTGATTGAATTTAAATGAAAAGCTTCCTTGCACTTTTTCTTCTGGCATTTGTCTTGCTGTTTGGCGTACCGCTGGTGCGTTTTTCGCGGTCAAAAATTGGCTTTGAAGCGGTCCCCTTTTACAGTGTTCTTTTTGTGCTCATTGGTATTTTCTTTAGCCAATCCGGATTAAACATTTTTACCGACAGGGTGTTAACCCAAATCTTTCCTCTGGTCGGATTCTCCCTCGGGTGGCTTGGCTTTTTGATGACCATCGATTTCGATATCCGGCTTGTCAGAAAAGTGGATTCCCGGGACATAATCTATTCTCTGATATTTTCGGCTGGCGCCTTTTTGGCGGTGGGTACAGGATTCTTTTTGGCGTTCAGAATCTTTTTTCGCGGATTTTCTCCTGCAATGGCATGGCTCCTTGCTTCATTGTCTGTGACAACTTCTCCGGTACTTATCCGACTTCTGATTAAAAAACGCCGAAAACGCTCCCTGATTATTGAAAGATTGTCGTTGATTACCGTTTTGGGTGGGATTCTGGGCGTATTTGTTTATGGGCTGATTGTCAGTTTTTTGACGGGGAATCTTTGGTGGCGAAATCTGATCTTTTCTCTCATTGTGGGAATCGGTTCCGGCCTTTTTATTAATTTGATGGTAATGGGTGCACGAAAACACAACGAAATGTTGTTGTTTGTGTACGGTATTATTTTTCTCTCCAGCGGCCTGGCCGGGTTACTAAATATTTCCCCCTTGTTTGTGAACGCAATTGCCGGTATGGTTGTGGCCAACTCCTCTGTTAAGAGAAGCCGGGTTGCCGCCATTTTATACGAGGCCGAACCGTTAATCATTGTGCTGATTTATGTCTTTTTTGGGGCTCTCTGGACGCTTCGTCCGGAAGAGTTGGGTACCCTTTTATGGCTGGCAGCAGGATTGGGTGTTCTGTATACCGTTCTTCGGTATGGAGGGAAATTCCTGGGCGCTCTTTTAATTAAAAAGCTTTACAACGAAAATGCGGTGTTTTTTGCAAATAACCTCATTTGTCAGATCTCGGTATTGCTGGCACTCTTAATTGATTTCCGCCTGGTCGCCCGCACAAACCGGGAATTTGTCAATGTCCTGTTTTTGGGGCTGTTTATTGCCGTGCTGATTTCGATGGTTGTTGCGTCCTATTTTTTGAATCGTGCGTTTAAGGAGCTGGCCGAATAACATGTTTGAATTTATTGGATTTCTGCTCATAACCGCTGTCGGATATGTCACATTTTTAGGCAGACCCGCTTACGACGGAAATCTGATTACATTTGCTGTCGGATTTTTATTGCTGAGCGGGTACCTTCTTGGAAAACTGCTCCTTCGAATTAAATTTCCAAAATTGACGGGATATATCCTTGCCGGCATCGTTTTTGGACCGTATATCTTCAGTTTTCTCACCAACCAAACCGTAGAGAAACTTCGGTTAATCGACGATCTGGCTTTGAGCATCATTGCGCTTTCTGCCGGTGGAGAGCTGCGTCTTTCACAGTTGAAAGAAGATTACCGGTCTTTGCTGTACATTACAATTATTCAAACAGCAGGCATGTTTGTGATTATCACGACCCTGATTTATCTTTTTGCACCGGCTTTCAATTTTTTAAGAGACTTTTCGCGGTTGCAGATTTTTAGCGTATCCATGATTTTTGGAATTGTTCTGGTTACGAAATCTCCCTCGACTACAATTGCCATGATCAGCGAACTGAAGGCAAAGGGAAAATTCACCGAAATTGTTCTGGGAATCACTATCCTGAAGGATGTGGTGGTTATCCTGCTTTTTGCCCTCGTGTTTTCGCTGGCCCGGAAACTTCTTCAAGCCGATAATCCGGCAGAAAATCATTTAATGACCGCGTTAATGATTGAATTATTTGGGTCGCTTTTGGTTGGAGGAGCAATCGGTTGGGTTTTGATAGAGTACTTGAAACACGGGATTCCCTATGTTTCGCTTTTCATCCTTGGAATAATCTTTTTTGTTTCAAAATTTGCCCCTTTGATTCATCTGAATATTTTATTAATTTTTATTGTTGCCGGATTTTTGATAGAAAATTTTACACCGTTGGGCGATCGTCTGCTCCGGATCATTGATCAGAGTTCCTTGATTATTTATGTCTTGTTTTTCGCTGTGGCAGGTGCCAGCCTGAATCTGGTGGCACTTAGGGAAACGTGGATGCTTGCTCTGTTGATTGTCTTGATCCGGATCCTTGCCGTTTGGAGCAGTACCCTGTTCGGAAGTATGGCGGCCCGGGCCATACCCGCTATTCGAAACTATTCGTGGATGGGGTTTGTCTCACAGGCCGGGGTTGGACTGGGGTTGGCCATCCTGGTGGAGCGGACCTTTCCGGGATGGGGGGCCGATTTTAAAACCCTGATTCTGGCCGTGATTGCCATTAATCAAATTATTGGCCCTATTTTATTCAAATATGCACTGGTTAAATCAGGAGATGCACGAGTTCTTCAATGAAACCCAAAATACTCATTACGCTCGGAGATTTTAACGGGATTGGCCCGGAGGTCACCCTGAAGGCTCTTTCGGATGAAACCCTGCTAAAAGCAGCGTCGCCGGTCTTGATTGGCTCTCAGCAAATTGTGGACTATTACACAGAATTGCTGGGATTGCAAAGATACGGATCCGATGTGGAAGTGATTGAGTGTGTGCCGGATGAAAAACTTCCGATTGATCCGGGGAAAATCTCGAAAAAGGCCGGAGAAATGAGCGCACGATTTCTCCAATGCGCCATTGACCGCGTGAAAAATAATAAGGGCGACGCCATTGTGACCGCCCCTATTTCAAAAGAAGCGCTGTGGCTGGCCGGGTATCGCCGGTTTCCGGGTCAGACGGAATTTTTTGCGGCCGGTTTTGGTGTCAGGCGATTTGCCATGGTGCTCATCGCCGGAACGTTCAGGGTAAGTTTTACAACCACACACTATCCGATTCGGGACGTGGCCTCTCAACTGACGGAGGAGAAAATAATTGAAACGACGCGGGCGGTGGTTCATGCGCTGCAACGGTTTTTTGGGATCCCTGATCCGAAAATTGCCGTATCTGCCTTGAATCCACATGGGGGAGAACACGGAAAACTGGGCGATGAGGAAGAACGCATCATTCGTCCGGCCATAAATAAACTGATTGCCCTGGGTGTACAGGCAGAGGGACCCTTTCCGGCCGACACGCTTTTTACCCGTATCGACAAAAAGGATTTCGACGCCTATCTGGTACACTATCACGATCAGGGGATGATTCCTGTTAAAATGGTCGGTTTTGGAAGGGCTGTTAATTTTACGGCCGGGCTCCCGGTACCGCGTACCTCTCCCGATCACGGCACCGCATTTGATATCGCGGGTAAGGGAAAGGCTCACGAACAAAGCATGAAGGAGGCCATTCAACTTGCTGTACAACTGGCTTCGCACAAAGGTTAAAAAAGCGGCACCCTACGAAAAACTGGCGCATATTTACGATTTTGTAATGCGCCACGTGGATTACGGGATGTGGGTCGACTATGTGTTGCAAATTTATGATGCGCTCCATTTTCAGCCAGAAAGTTTGCTGGATACCGCCTGCGGAACCGGAAGCTTTTTAATCCACATGCGGCACTCCATTCGCAACGTGTACGGATGCGACGGCTCGTTTCCGATGGTTCAACAGGCCCGAAAAAAGGAAAATCTTAATGAAATCCCTCTGTGGGTCGGAGATATGCGGCGAATCGGATTAAAAAAGAAAGTAAGCACGGTGGTTTGTTTGTACGACAGCATTAACTACCTCCGCACGCCTGATGAAATCCAACTGGCTTTGGAAAATTTTTATGATATGACATTGCCCGGAGGTGTACTGATTTTTGATATCTGTACGATTCAAAATTCCGAACTGAATTTTTCGAATTACTACGAAACAAAGAAAGAAAAGGATTTTGCCTACACCCGGTGGAGCCATTTTGATCGTAAAAAACAAATCCAGTATACGGAGTTTCAAATAAAATTCAAAGGCGATGGGGCCCTGTACCACGAGGTCCACCGGCAGAGGATCTATCACACAGATACCTTTTTCGATCTTATCGAAAAAACAAAATGGAAGCTGGCATTTGCTTTAGACGGATTCTCGTTTGAACCAGCCAATCCCAATTCAAACAGAATTCATTTTGTCTTAAAAAAACAGGAAACATCCGATGATTCGCTTTTTTAATGTGAGCTTTTTCTATCCCCGGGGCAGCGGTGTAAAAAATGTGAATCTTTTTCTTCGTAACGGAGAATTTCTCTTTCTGGTGGGTCCATCCGGTGCAGGAAAGAGTACCATTTTGAAGTTGATTTATCTGGAAGAATTTCCAACGCGTGGTCACATTCTTTTGGATGGGTACAACACGCAGGAGATTACGCCGCGGGACGTTCCGTACATTCGAAGAAAAATCGGGATGATTTTTCAGGACTTTAAACTGCTTCGGGACAGAAATGTATTTGATAATGTGGCATTTGCAATGGAAGTGATCGGGGCCCGGCGATCAAAAATAAACAAACGGGTTTTGGAAGTGCTGCGCGATGTGGGGCTGTCGCACAAAAAATTAAAGATGCCCAGAGAATTGTCCGGAGGAGAGCAGCAGCGCGTGGCCATTGCCCGGGCTATTGTGAATGAACCGTTTGTAGTTTTGGCCGATGAGCCCACCGGCAACCTGGATGAGGAAAACCGGGATGAAATTTTATCCCTGTTGAAGAAGATTAACAACCAGGGAACCTCAATTATTATGGCAACCCATAATTTTGAAATGGCCAAACAATCCGGTTGCCGGATAGTACGAATTGAAAATGGGATGATTTTATCATGAAGCTTTGGTACCCAATCCGCGAGGGATTTTCGAACTTAAAACGGTCGCGCAGTTCCGTGTGGGTGTCTGTTTTGACGATTTCTCTTTCACTCTGGTTGGTGGGGCTTTTTCTGATGGGTGCCTGGAATGGCTGGCAGTTTCTGCAGAATTTAAGGGATAAATTAGAGTTAGAGGTGTTCCTGGTGGACACGGTTCAGACACAGGAAGCCTATGACCTCCGAAAAATCATATTGAATATTCCGGGAGTCGACTCGGTACAGTTCATTTCGAAATATGCCGCCATGAAAAAATTTGAAAAGGAGTTTGGCGAAAATATTGAAGCTATTCTGGGCGAAAATCCTCTGCCCGCTTCATTTAAGATCCGGCTGAAAAAAAGTTACCATTCCAAGAAAAATGTTCAAAAAATAATCGGACAGATCAAAAAATTACCAGGGATTGAAGACGTTTCTTATCGTTACGATTTGTTAAAAATTATTGAAAAATACCTGAAACTGTTTTTTGGCGGCGGGGTTTTTCTGGGTATTATGATTGGGTTTCTTTCGATTCTTCTTATTGCTAACACGGTGCGAATGGCGATTATCAGCAGACGGGAAGAAATTCAGATTATGCGGCTGATTGGAGCGACACCGGCGTTCATTCGGCGGCCGTTTCTGGTTCAGGGATTCTTGCTGGGGCTTTTTGGAGGCGTGCTTTCGGTCCTTTTTCTGGGACTGGTTGTGTGGATTGTCAGACAATGGCTGGCCATTACATTAGTAAATGAAAAGGAAATTTGGGCGTTTATTCTTGTTTGGGGAATTGTTTTGGGCATGATCGGAAGTTGGAGAGCCATTCGTCTGTATTTAAAAGAGAAGATTTAAAAATCGAAAATCTACTTGACAAAAGCCATAAAAATTATTATTTTAGAGATTGAAAATCTTGAAATTATCCATGGTTTTAAAAATGAATTTTGGTAGGTGATCAGTGGTGACCGAAGAACTGAATAGTCGAGAAAAAGAAATCCTGCGTCTGATCGTTCATGATTTCATCCTCACAGCTACGCCTGTGAGTTCTCGCTCATTGCATAAAAATTATAAACTTGGGTACAGCCCGGCCACCATCCGAAACGTGATGATGGACCTGGAAGAACGGGGCTTTTTACAGCAGCCGCATATTTCAGCCGGACGGGTTCCCACAAATCTCGGTTATCGATTTTATGTGGATAGCCTGATGAAACCCGAACGATTGACTTCCCGGGAGAAAAAAATTATTTTGGAGGACCTGAATACGGTCAGTTCCGACATTAATCATATCCTTGAACGGGCGTCGCAGCTGCTGGCAAAAATATCCAGGCAGTTGAGTGTAGTCCTTATCCCTCATTTTTACGAGGGAATTTTTGAAAAATTGGAGCTGGTTCCGATTTCTGGAAATCGCACCCTAATGGTCCTGAAATTACATTCGGGTCTGGTAAAAACGATTATGATGGAACTGGACTTTCAGATTTCCCGTAAAAAACTGGATACAACGGCCCGTATTTTGAACCGGCGCCTGTATGGTTTGAAACTGGGAGAGATTAAACGAACGATCGATCAACGTCTTCGGAATGTATCGGGCGGTCATGCGGATATGATTCAGTATTTTATTCATCAGGCAAATGACCTCTTTGATTTTGAAGAATGGGAAGAGGTGTATTACGGCGGCACACGGAATATTGTTCATCAACCGGAATTTACGGATCAGCGGCGGCTGGAATCGCTGATGACGCTGCTGGACAACCGGAAAAGCATTATTCAGTCGCTCACAAAAATTGGAAACAACCACAAAATTGTGGTTAAAATCGGTGAGGAAAATAGGGATTTAAACATTCAACATTGCAGTCTGGTTACCACGTCGTACCACGTGGGAAGTGTACACGGAACCCTTGGAATTATTGGACCGACGCGAATGCGTTACTCAAAGATTATTCCGATTGTCGATTACATGTCACAAGTGTTGAGTCATGTCTTAACCAATTAGGGGATCCATGAAAACAAAAGACAGGTTATCTATCCAGGAAAAAGAAATAGAAACACCTGAAAAGGCGGGAAAAGAGGAGACGGCGTCCCCCAAAAAGCGCAGCGTTCGAAGATCGAAAACCAAGGAACTGGAAAAAAGAATTTTCGAATTGGAAACGGAACGGGATGCGCTAAGAGACCAACTGCTGCGTCTGGCGGCTGAGTTCGAGAATTACAAGAAAATTACCGGCAGAGAAATCGAAAACCGAATCAAGAATGCAAATGAAGATTTAATTTTGAATCTTCTTCCGATTTTAGACGATCTGGAGCGCTCACTGGACGCGGGTAAAAAGTCTCACAAATTTAAAACGCTTTACGAGGGTGTGGAACTCATTTACAATAATTTCAAAAAACTGCTCGAAAAATACGGTGTGGAACCGATAGAATCGGTGGGGCAGCCCTTTAATGTGGATGTTCACGACGCGTTAATGATGGTTGAGGATAAAAACTACCCGCCCAATACGGTAACTCAAGAGCATCAAAAAGGCTACAAATTGAATGGAAAAGTTATCCGCCACGCAAAGGTTGTCGTGACGAAATAAACGCGTTAAAAAAGGGAAGCGGAATTTTAGGTCGATGAAACGGGATTATTACGAAATTTTAGGTGTTTCTCGTACAGCCACTGTCGAAGAAATTAAAAAGGCCTATCGAAAATTAGCTATGCAGTATCACCCCGACCGAAATCCGGGGGATAAAGAAGCAGAAGAAAAATTCAGGGAGGCTGCCGAGGCTTATGAAGTTTTAAATAATGAAGAAAAAAGGCGTCTGTACGATCAGTATGGCCACGACGGCTTAAGAGGCGGCGGGTTTTCCGGTGGTTTTACGGACTTCGATTTGTCCGATGCCCTGCGCACCTTCATGCAGGGGTTTGGCGGTTTTGAAGATTTCTTTGGAATGGGTCGCGGGCGGGAGCGTGGCGCGCAAAAAGGAACGGATTTACAGGTTCATCTGCGATTAACGCTTGAGGAAATTGCCTCCGGTGTTGAAAAAAAGATTCGGGTCAAAAAGTATATTGTTTGTGATGCCTGCCGGGGGACCGGGGCCAGAGGCGGGACGGGGGTAAAAACCTGTCCGGTCTGCCATGGCACGGGGGAGGTGCGACAGGTTTCCCGGTCCATTTTTGGGCAATTTGTGAATATCACCACATGCCCCAATTGTCAGGGGGAGGGAACGCTTGTTGAAGATCCGTGTCCTGTGTGCCGGGGCGACGGACGCATAAGAGGTGAGGCAACCGTTACCGTAAAAATTCCGGCGGGTGTTTCTTCCGGAAATTATTTAACCCTTCACGGGGAAGGAAATGTGGGGAAACGCGGAGGCCCTGCCGGGGATCTTTTTGTGATTATTGAAGAACAGGAACATCGTCTTTTTGAACGCCACGGGGATGATGTCCTGTACGAACTGAAGGTCGGCTTTTCACAATTGGTGCTTGGGGACGAGGTTGAGGTGCCGACTCTGACCGGTAAGGTCATGCTGAAAATCCCAAAAGGAACCCAGGCAAGCAAAGTGTTTCGACTAAAGGGAAAGGGGATTCCGCATTTAAATCACTATGGAACCGGGGATGAGTTAGTCCGGATAAGGATAGAAACGCCAAAGGAGTTATCGAAAGAAGAGAAAGAACTGTTTAAAAAATTGGCCGAGCTCGAAAAGAAACGGCTTCTGAAAAGAAAAACATCCAAAAAATTTATTTTCTGATAGAAGATAGCGGGGGGACTCCACAATCAAAAAACGTGAAAAAATTAGAGAATATTTTCGATTTACACCCAACGAGCTTCGTATTCTCAGTATTTTTTCGCTGCTGTTTTTACTACTCCTTGCGTTTCGAGGCTATGAAAACTGGCGATGGGCGCATCGAAAAATTCCTCCGGACGTTCTCGCCTTTGAAAAAGAGTACGTGAAGGCCGTTCGTGATGTAAAACGGCAGAACTCCTCGAAGTTAAGGAATAAAGAACGTTCAGCCCGAGTTCGGATTGATCTGAACAGGGCGACACGAAGCGAATTGATTCGCTTGCCGGGAGTGGGCCCGAAAATGGCCGAGCGCATTCTCCTTTTTCGGAATGACCATGGGCCGTTTAAAAATAAACGCGATCTAATGCGGATAAAGGGGATTGGTAAAAAGAAGTTTAAAGCAATAGAGCCTTTTTTGAAATGAAATAGACTGAAACCCGAATAGTTGCCAGTTACGATTTGAGCTGCAACACAAATTAGTTTAGACAGGAGGAAAAATGACAGTTCCAACGACAAAACCAAGACCCAAAGGATCGATTGTTTACGAAATATTGATTGTGATTTTAAGTATTATTTTGATACTGACCATTTGGTATCCCAAAAAGGTCTGGCAAAAAATGGACAAGGATACGACTATCTGCCGGGATCGTATGCATCGGGTATACGATGCGGAGGTTTTGTACAACTACAAATACAGCACCTATTCGGATACTCTTGACTCTGTAATGCACTACATAAAAACGGACAATATTTTTAAAGAAGATACGGTGATGGCCGCTCTCCGCGACACATTTTTTGTAAAAATCTATCGCGATTATTTGCGCGATTACGCCAATATGGCCACGCAGAAAGCGACAGATTCTGCATTTAATGCGGTCTCCGATACCACGGACAGCTCAAAATTCTCTATTATTTATGCCATGCTGGATTCCATTAAACGCTGTCCCACCGTGGAACGTCCTTACAAAATTACGGTGGTTGATACATCCGCTGCAAAGGGAATCATTATTCAATGCCCCATTGACAGCACAGACATTGCAAAAGCAAATTCCAATTTCATCTTTCATTTTCTCGGGGGCGCCAGCCTGAAAAATCATGGCAAAATTGAAAACGGTGAGCCCAGTTGGACTGAGACAAAACGAAAATAAGGCCCGGCGCCGGGCAATGTAACAGAAACAAGCCGTTTACAGTTGCATTGTTTGAACACGCCAGTGCCTCGCTTTTTATAGAGATTTTCTGATGTCAAAAAATAAAATGGGGATGCGTAATCCTTAAAGACGTTGTTCCGAAAGGAAATACCGATGAGTGAATCTGCTGTTGGTGCGGTTTTGGGAGAAAATGCTTTTCTCCTGGTTCAGTTGGGTCGATCTGAAAATGGATGGGTACTCGAAAATTTTGTGGAAATGAAACTTCCCCACAAATTTCGACTGCTTACCATGAATGACGAGACTCGCTTTCGAGAGATTCGTCAGATATTTCAGGAAAACCTGTCCCGGAATGGGTGGGTTCAAAAGGTGAGTACCGCCATAAATCCGGACCTTTTCTTTGTAAAAGAAGTCCCGGTTGACCCGAAACTGCCAGAAGATGATGTTGAAAGGCAGGTGTTTTGGGAAACCCAACAATTCTTGCCGGAGGATTTGAGCAAAAACTACAAGATTACATGGATCCGTGTTTTGCCGGAAAACCCACTTGTGGTATTGCTCATTTTTAGAAAGCTGGTGGTTGAACGGATTCAAGAGCTGTTTGAGGGAATGCAAAAAGATCTCCAACATATTGGCGTTCGTCAATTTACCGCACTGACAGCAGTGGAAAAATTGTTTAAACCTAAAGGACGCCTCATCGGTCTGGCAGATGTTGGAAAAACCTCGGTCACCATTACCCTCTTAAGAGATGGGACCTATTTTCGATCGAAAGAAATGGATCTGGATGATTACGAGGAAGATGTCCTGGAATCTGATCAAAATCTGTCCAAAGCCATCAATCGAGAACTCGATCGGCTGCTTCTTGAAGCTGAAATCAAGGAATCGGATTCCCCCATCTCGCAATTGTTTGTTCATGGCGAAAAAGCCAGCCCGGCCCTTGTTTCAGCCCTGACAGGAGGTCCGTCGCTGGAGGTAATCCTTCCCAATCCTTTTGAAGCCGTTGAGATTCCAGACGGACTGAAACATTCAGTAGGCGCTCTGGACAATCCGGCAAATTGGCTGGCCGGGTTTGGAGCGGCTTTGGAGGTGTTGGAGTCGTAATTCAGAGCACACATCGTGTTTGGGAAGGCATAACTTTTCAGGGGGGGATCAGTTGGGTGACCGGCGGAAGAGGGTCTCTTCTGAATTGGAGGAAATAGCATGTTAAATGTAGATTTGCTGAAGGGAAAAGATATTCCTTTGGCAGAAGAAACGACTGAAATAAAGGAATCAGAATTTTTATCAGCTGAATACTTTGTTTCGGAAAAAGAAACTCTGGAAACAGCCGGGGAAGAGCCGGCGGAAAAAACAGAACAACCTCTGGCAGAAGAAGACCATGGCAGAACGTCTCCGGAAGAGCCAGAGCAAACGGCGGTTAAGGAGGAAACCATTAAACAGCCGGTAGAAGAAGAGGATTTTGTTTTTCCAAAGAAAAGCAAATTTCCGATTATTCCGGTCGTACTGCTTTTTGCTATTGCTCTTATTGTATTGGCGTATTTCAGGTTTGTTTCAAATAAAAAGAGCGGGCCGGCTCCTGCAAACGTGGCGGTTACGGATACTACCAAGAGAGCGGTAACGCCTGCGGTAAAAGAAGCTGTTTCCCCGAAAGGAACAACGCATCAGACGGCCAAGGAAAAGATGGCACCGGTAGAAACCGCTCAACAGACAGTCGCCCCGGTTGCAGCCGGTCTCTCAAATGAAAAGAAAGCGGGTTTTGCCGCAGTCAATTTGTTCGGCAAGGTTTTGGGGGCGGTTCCATCAGGTGCGAAAATCGCTTTTCTCAGCTTTAACTCCGGCTATTTTACAATTGAATTGTATGCTCCCAAAAAAGAAATTCTAAAAGCCTTTCTGCAAAAGGCCAAAGCCAGTGTGCCCTCATTCAGCTATAAGATTGTGTCCAGCGATCTCGGGTTTTACAACGGCAAAAAAATGCACCACACCATTGTTTCGGGGCAAATTGCTCTTTCCGGCGGAACGGCTGCTTCCGGCAGTGTTCTGATGCGGGAAAAAGCAAAAGCGGCCCTTTTGGGTCTGGCCAAAACAGATCGGGTTCGCGTGCGCGAAATTCGACAATCGCCGCTTGTCACCGATGAAAAGGGAAAACATGTTCCAATGACTGTAAAGATTTCTGCATCGGCAGAAAACATCCAAAAATTTATTACCGATTTATTGAATCAGTATCAGAATGTGGGGGTCACAAGAATTTTGATGAGCGCTTCCCGGTCAGGAAGGGCAAACCAGCAGGATGCGGCGCTCGATTTGAATCTCTTTTTTGAATGATGCAGGATGCGCGTTATTGCCGGGCGATGGGGCGGAATTCGCTTAACCTTTCGCGAGCAAAAAGGGGTTCGGCCAACCACTGATCGGGTAAAGGAAACCCTCTTTGATATTATTTCCGATCGTCTTGCGGGCGCACGTGTATTAGACCTGTTTGCCGGAACGGGTTCCTGGGGTATCGAAGCGTTGAGCCGTGGGGCCAGAGAGGTCGTTTTTGTGGAAAAATTGCCCCGAATGATTCAGAATATACGGGAAAATCTGGAAAAAGTCCGCTGCACAGAAGGTTTTGAACTTATCCGGCAGGATGTGCGGCGGTTCCTGGAACAAACCAAATATGAGGGGGAACCGTTCGATATTATTTTTGCAGATCCTCCCTATCATTTGAGATTAGGACAAGCAGTAATTTCAGCCCTTTCAAAACAAAGGTTTTTGGAGCGAAGGGGCATTTTTATTTTAAAACACGGCTCGAAAGAAAGACTAACCGAAACCCGCACCCTCAGGCTATTCCGGGTTAAAAAAATGGGTGAATCCCAATTGTCTTTTTTTGAGTTCGGGGAAACCGCGGAAAATACGATTGTCAAATAAGATAAAAGGAAAAATTATGAGACTGGCAATTTATCCGGGAACATTTGATCCGATTACCCACGGCCATATCGATATTGCCGAACGAGCCGTGACGCTCTTTGACAAGGTTGTCATCACAATTGCAATAAATTCCTCAAAAAAACCACTCTTTACGGTGGATGAGAGAAAACAAATGATCGTCGAATCGGTGAGCCACCTTCCCAATATTGAAGTGGATGCCTTTGAGGGTCTGCTGATGGATTATGCAAAAATGAAAAAGGCCGCCGCCGTTATCCGCGGTCTCCGGGCGATTTCAGATTTTGAATATGAACTGCAAATGGCTCTCATGAATCGAAAATTGGCTGAAGATGTGGTGACGGTTTTTCTGATGCCCAATGTCAAGTATACCTATTTGAATTCGACTATTGTCAAAGAAGTGGCCAGTTTTGGGGGAGATATTTCTGATCTGGTCCCTTCTGTGGTGGAGCAGCGTTTGAAGGAAAAGTTTTCCTTGTTGGCCAGTACGGGTACCAAAAATAACAAATAAAAAAAGAATGGAGAGAAAAATGGAATTCATTCAATCGATTCGAAATAAAGCAAAAGAGCGGAAGCGGAAAATTGTGCTTCCCGAAGGGACCGAGGACCGCATGATTCGGGCTGCGGAGATCATCAAAAAGGAAGGCATTGCGGAGATCACCCTTTTGGGTAACGAAAATGACATTCGCAGTAAGGCACAAAAACTGGGTGTGAATCTGGGGAATGTCACAATCATTCATCCGGAAGAAAGCCCCGATTTCGATTCGTATGCAGAAACCTATTACGAACTGCGAAAGGAAAAGGGAATGACGCCGGAGCAAGCCCGCGAAACCATGAAGAACCCGCTTTTTTTCGGAGCGATGCTGGTTAAAAAGCATATTGTCGATGGGAGTGTTGCCGGTTCTGTCCATACCACCGGAGACGTACTCCGGGCAGCCTTGCACATTATTGGTCTGGCCCCCGGAATTTCCGTCGTTTCCGGTGCATTTGCGATGGTGATTCCCGGCTGGGATCAGGTGTTTACCTTTGCCGATAGTGCCGTTGTTCCGGATCCTACCCCTGAACAGTTAGCAGCCATTGCCAGAAGTTCGGCCCAAACCCACAAAAGTCTGACGGGAGAAGAACCCGTTGTGGCCATGCTTTCTTTTTCAACGAAAGGAAGCGCCAAACATCCCCGCGTCGATAAAGTGCTGGAAGCGTTGAGATTAGCGAAGGAGGCTGCCCCGAACCTTAAGATCGATGGTGAGCTTCAAGTGGATGCCGCCATTCTACCGGAAATCGGAGCCCGGAAGGCACCGGGTTCGGATGTGGCCGGGAAAGCCAATGTCCTTATTTTTCCCGATCTGGATTCGGGCAACATCGGCTACAAATTGGTGAACCGGTTTGCCCGGGCAGCAGCCATCGGGCCGATTATTCAGGGGCTGAATCAGCCTGCGAATGATTTGTCCCGGGGTTGCAGTGTGGACGACATTGTAAACGTAGTGGCAATCTGTTCATTAATGGCAAAATAGGCGACAGGAGAAGCTATGCAACTGGCCGATCGGGTAAGGAGGATTCAGAGTTCAAAAACAGTGGGTATTTCGAATACGGTGCTGCGCCTGAGGCATGAAGGGAATCACGTGGTATCTTTTGGTGCAGGTGAACCCGATTTTGACACACCGGACTTCATTAAGCAGGCGGCTATTGAGGCCATTCAGAAGGGAAAAACAAAATATACGCAGGTGATGGGAATCCCCGAACTTCGGGAGGCCATCGCAAGAAAATTGAAAAAAGACAATAATCTGGATTTTGATACGGACCAGATTGTGGTATCCACAGGCGGAAAACAGGCCCTGTTTAATGCGGTTCTTTCTCTTTGCCAGGAAGGGGACGAGGTGCTCGTCCCCACACCCTATTGGGTAAGTTACCCGGAGCAGGTGAAGCTGGCCGGAGCCTCACCGGTTTATGTCCCTTCGCGGGTTGAAAACGGGTTCAAAATAACGGCAGACGATTTAAAACGGGCCATCACCTCAAAGAGCAAACTCCTGATTTTTAACAGTCCCAACAATCCTTCCGGGGCGGTTTACGATCGGGAGTGGCTGCAGGACATTGCGACGGTGCTGGCCGAAACCTCTCTTGTTATTTTGACCGACGAAATCTACGAAAAAATTGTATTCGATGGACGAACCCATGTTTCCCTGGCGTCATTTCCGGAAATCAAGAATCGGGTCGTCGTTGTCAATGGGGTTTCAAAGGCCTATGCCATGACGGGCTGGCGCATTGGTTATGCGGCCGGCCCCCGGGAAATTATTTCGGCCATGATTAAAATACAGGGACACAGCACCTCAAACCCGAACACGATCGCGCAGTGGGCAAGTGTGGCAGCCTTGAGCCATGACGCAAAAGAGGTACGGGATATGGTGGCCGAGTTTCAAAAGCGGCGGGATTATGTATACCGGCGTCTTTCGCAAATGCCCGGCATTCACTGCAGAAAACCCGAAGGAACGTTCTATATTTTTCCAAAGGTCTCCGATTATTTTGGGAAAACCTATCATTCCTACAGAATTTCAAATTCATTTGATTTTTGCCAGTTTTTACTGGAAGAAGAAAAGGTGGCGCTTATCCCCGGGGGGGCCTTTGGAATGGATTCATTTGTCCGGATCTCTTTTGCAACCTCCTTCCAGGAAATTGAGGAAGGAATGGATCGGATTGAGCGGGGACTTACAAAATTGTACTCTCGTTAAAACTGATTAAAGGGAACAGATTGGTAAGTCGATAATAATTAGGTACCAATTTATCTTTTAATGGAACAATATTTGTAGACATTTATTGCACAGATTCTGATTCACGCCCAAAGTGATCAGTTTTTACCGGATATTGTTCCCTTGTGAATCATTTTGAAACAGCCAGGGTTTGGCGTGGAGAGTACAGATGGAAACGTTGGGTTTAAATGAAACACTCGTAATTGACCAGCGGAAATTCTATATTGAGACAAATTATATCGACGAGGAAAACCGGGTCGTCTCCCACGTGTTTGAAAATGGAATGCTTCTGGAAACACGGGAACGGAACCTTTATTCTGAAGTTAAAGAAGAACATATTCAAGAATCGGTAAAAGAACTTCAGCGGGAAAGTGTTCGGAGAATGGAAGTTCTTTTTTATGTTCAGAAAAAAGTGTGGCGAAAGAAGCACGCACTTTCATATAATAAATTGGGTGTTGTTTTTCTTCAAAAGAATCTGATTGCTGATGCCAAAAAGAATTTTCAGGAAGCCATTGCGATTGATGAAGACCTGATCGATGCACAAAAAAACCTGGCCATCGCTTTTATTAAAAATCAAGAGTTTGACCAGGCACTTAAGGTGTTGAACCGTGCAATTGAGAAGGAACCCAATTTTCCCGACCTGCACAATTACAAAGGGATTGCCCTGTTGGGGAAAAAAAATTTTCTGGATTCAATTCAGGCTTTTGAAACCGCCCTTTCGCTGAGCGAAAATTATCCGCTGGCGCACTTGAATATGGGGTTAACGTATTTGTCCGGGTTGGTTGAATCTCCTATTCATCCACAATTATTGCCATTAGAAGAACGTCAACAAAAATGTCTGGAGCACCTTAAAAGGGCGGCCGATCTCGACCGTGATTTGCGGATGCCTGAGTTTGATTCCGTTATCCGCCTGGTTCAGGATTCTCAATTTCGGGAGGCTTTGGATGAATTACTGGAAATTCACAGCAGCCGGGCATTCCGATTGAATTCCGTTCTTGAAAATGAATTTTATCTGAATTTCATGTTTGGGGGCAAAAGCAAAGATGAACAGGCGGTAGAAACATACATCGAAAATCTAAAGGCCGAAATTGCACGGTATCCGCGCTATCCCGATTTACACAACAACCTGGGAGTGGCGTATCTGATTCAGTGCCGAAATTTGTTCTTGCGCGCTCTGGAGGAATTTCGCCGGGCCATTAAATTAAATCCAAATTATAAACTGGCAAAGAAAAATTTGAAGCTGGCGGAAAATGAGGGCAAAGGTCTTCTCATTTTGTTGCGGGCGTTATTAAAATAGGGTAAAATCCAATTATGAAAGATCGATTTAAATTGGTGAAAATTTTTTTCTGGATATTTTTTTTAGGAACACTTGGCGTAACCAGCACCTTCGCATCGGTAAAACAAATTTCCGTAACCCCCCTTTCTCCTGAAGCAGGCAAGGCCTCGGTTTATGAGATTGCTTTCAGCTTGACGGAATCCTTCCCCTCAACCGGACGTGTGGTTTTGGATTTTCCGGCTGATTTTGATTTGTCGCAGGCCATTCTGGCGGGTTCCCCTAATGTGAACGGTGGATTCAAGGTGTTTGTAGAGGGACAGAAAGTCATTGTGCGCCGAAGCGGCCTGGGTGCAGCGATAGCTGCCGGCCAATCGATTATCCTTCGTGTGGCAAATATTCGGAATCCGAAATCGGCTGGAACCTACAGTCTATCGTTTCAGGTGTTGGCCGGAAAGAGGGTTCTGGGAGAGGTAAATTCGGTCTCTTTTTCCGTGTTACCCAGGAAAAGGCCATTGAAACCCGTTCGGTAGGAAGAAACCTTTACGAGGCGTTTGCCCCTTCGTAAGCGCAAAGTTTAAAATTGGGTTAAAAAAATGAGAAAGATAAAATTTATTTTCTGGAAAGAACAGAATGAATGGCTTGGTTATTTGGAAGAATTTCCCGATTACTGGACAGAAGGAAAAACACTTGAAGAATTAAAAGATAATCTGAGGGATCTTTACAAAGATTTGGCAGGTGGCGCCATTCCTTCTGTTCGCAAGGTGGACGAACTTGAAGTCGCATGAAAAGAAATGAGCTAATAAAGAGACTAAATCAGATGGGTTGTATTTTAATCCGTCATGGAGGCCGGCATGATTGGTATCAGAATCCGAAGACAAAACTATCACAACCAGTGCCCCGGCATAGAGAAATTAACGATACGCTTGCAAAACATATTTTGAAGATGCTAAAAAACAAGTAGATTTATTTTAATCTTGCGAAGGTTTCAAACCTTCGCAAGATTAAACAGCCTTTTGTTCTTAACTTTTTAAATAATGGTTGCCCTATGAAGCGATTGTTTGCAGTTTTAAATTTGTCTGTTCTTTTTTTAGTTTTTTCTGGTAATGTGTTTGCCCAATCTGTTGATGCCGTTACGCTTTCAACTGCAAAAGCGGGTGAAAACGCGATTTATACCGTTACGTTCACACCGTCAGCCACAAATTTCGTGCCCAATAACGGCAAGATAGTGGTTACCTTTGACGCAGGTTTCACGTTGAATTCGGTTACGATCGCTTCGTCTTCCACGATGGATGGGGGGTTTTCCATTTCGGTAGCGGGCGATTCCGTTACCTTTACCCGGGATGGAACGGGTACGCCTTCCGCTGCAGGTGCACAGGTGGATATTTCATTTGCGAATGTGGGCAATAATCAGATTGCCGGATCCTACAATTTAAAAGTGACGATCAAACAAAATGACGATACGCCAATTGAGACAATTGGTACAAAATCCTTTACCATTACCCCAGCCGATTTGGATCATTTTGCGTTTGGGGCCATTTCCCCCCAAACAGCCGGTACCAATTTTCAGATTACCATTACGGCCCAGGATGCCTACAATAACACGATTACAACTGCAAATTATTCTTTAACTCTGATCGATGACACCGGTACCCTGACCACAATTGCGGCTGGCAGTTGGTTGAATGGTGTCATTTCACCCACAGTCAATATTACAAAGGCCACAGCTTCGGATAAAATTACAGCTACAGCAAACGGGATTTCTTCAACTTCCGGGAGTTTTGCAGTAAATCCCGCAGGGGTCAGCAGTTTCGAGTTTGCGACCATTGCTTCACCCCAAACAGCGGGATCGGCATTTTCCGTAACCATTACGGCGAAGGATGCCTACGATAATGTGGCCACGGGATTTTCCGGGTCAGTTAATTTAACCGTAAATAAAGGGGATATCTCACCGGCTTCCTCTGGAATTTTTTCTTCAGGAACTAAGACCGTCAGTGTCACCATAAACACCGCCAATACCGACATTCAAATAACAGCCGACGATGGCAGCGGCCACACGGGAACCTCCAACACATTTAATGTCAATCCCGGGCCCGTGGCCTCTTTTGCTATTTCGGCAATCAGTTCGCAGGCGGCGGGCGAACCCTTCACCATTACAGTAACGGCCAAAGATGCACAGGGCAATACGGCCACCTCCTTTGCCGGTACGGTGGACATTTCTGACGGAACGAATACCATTTCGCCCGCCACAAGCGGAAGCTTTTCCAACGGACTCTGGAGCGGCAGTGTGACCATTACGGGCACGCAAACCGGCAACACCATTACGGTAACCAATTCGGCTGGAGCGGAAACGGGCACATCCAATGCATTTGATGTGACGGCTTCGGACGTTGCCTACTTTACCGTTTCCACGATTTCATCTCCTCAAACGGCCGGTACGGCTTTTTCCATTACCATTACGGCCAAAGATGCCAACGGCAACACGGCCGCTTCCTTTACGGGAACCGCGTCTCTTTCCGATTCGACGGGAACCATTTCACCCAAACTGACCAGAGCTTTTACCAACGGGACACTGACAGATACCGTAACCATTACACAATCGTTTACAAACAACCAAATTGTGGTGTCAGCCGTTGGGAAATCCGGCTCCTCCAATGCGTTTGATGTGAATCCCGGCGCGCTGGATCATTTCACGCTGGATGCGATTAATTCACCCCAAACGGCCGGTACGGCATTTGACATTACGATTACGGCCAAAGATGCCTTTGAAAATACAATTACGTCCTACAGCGGGACACCCACGATCTCCAACACCACGGGGACCATTTCCCCGACCACTGCCGGTGCTTTTTCAAACGGGGTGCGGACCGAGTCGGTCACTATTACAAAAGCCGCATCCAGCGACCAGATTACGGTGACTGACGGGGCGGTTACGGGCAGTTCCAACACCTTTACGGTTCAGGCCGGTGCGCTGGATCACATTGTCATTGAAGATGCCCCGGGCGGAACCGGAGCGCCGGTTGGGGCGCTTTCGAAAACCACGGATCAAAATGTGTCCCTGTTTGCCATTGGGTACGATGCCAACAACAATTACGTGGAAGACGTGAGCGTGTCCTGGAGTGTTTCTGGCGGGATTGGAACGGTGTCTCCTGCCACCGGAACGAACACCGTTTTTAATCCCACAACGGTGGGGAGCGGGACGGTTTCGGCAGATGATGGCAGCGGGCACACAGATGATACCGGCACGATTACCGTGACGGCAGGAGCTCTTGCGAGCCTGCAAATTCGGGATTCGGCAGGCGGCGCAGGGTCTGTGGTTGGAAATTACCTGATGACAACGGATCAATCGCTGACCGTGTACGCCGCCGGCTACGATGCCGATGGAAACTACATTTCCGATCAATCGGTCACCTGGTCTTCAACCGGCCTGACACCTTCGCTCAGCGGAACGGCGACATCATCCACATTTTCACCGACGGCCACCGGAAGCGGCACCATTACCGCAACAAGCGGCAGCCTTTCAGCCCACACGGGAGCGATTACGGTTTCAGCCGGAGCCCTGGCGGCGATCAAAATCCGTGATGAAGCCGGAGGGGGCGGATCGGAAGTGGGTGCTGTTTCGATGACCACCGACGATTCCCGTACCTTTTATGCGGCCGGTTACGATGCCGAGGGCAATTACAAAGAAGATATTTCCGTCACCTGGGCATCTACCGGAAATCTTTCCCCTGCCGTTTCGTCAACAGGAACCAGTGTGACGTTTTCGCCTGACAGCGCCAATCGATCGGGCACCATCACCGCTGATGCCGGAAGCGGCATTACAGATGCCACAGGAACAATTTCAGTCTCAGTGGGGGCCTTGAAATATGTAAAAATTGTGGCGGGTGCCACCGGAAACGGAGCGGAGTACACCACGGGCACTTTTTCGCCGGGTGATCAGCAGACCTTTCACGCGGCCGGTTACGACGCCGACGGTAACTACATTGCGGACGAATCCGTGGCCTGGAGTTTGACCGGTTCCATTGGAAGTCTGAGCGATGCGACAGGAACAAGCACGGTCTTTACGGCAACCACAGTCGGTCAGGGAAGCATCACAGCGGACCACGCCACGGCCCTGGATGATGCGACGGGAACCCTTACGGTGGTTGAGGGAAATCTGGATCACATTGTCATTCGCGATGCTCCGGGTGGAGCCGGTAATGTGGTTGGAAACGTCAATCTGACGGCCGACCAGTCGATTACGCTTTACGCGGCCGGTTACGATGCCGCAGACAATTATCTGGGCGATTACAGTGCAACCTGGTCACTTGCTTCCGGAAATCTGGCTCCGGTTCCCAGTGGCTCGGCCAGCAGTTTTACCTTCAATCCGACCACAGCCCCTGCTTCCGGGGTCATTCAGGCCAGTTACAATGCCATTACGGATGTTACGGGAACGATTTCCGTTTCAGTAGGCGCTCTGGCAAAGGTTCAAATCCGAACGGCAGCGAATGGCGGCGGGGTTGAAGTTACCACGCACACCATGACCACGGATGAAACCTTTACCGTGTGGGCGGCCGGTTACGATGCCGACGATAATTTCATTGCGGATACAACGGTCAGCTGGACTTCAACCGGGCTTACCCCGGCCCTTTCCTCAAGCGGAAGAAGTGTCACCCTTGATCCCACCGCTCCGGGGACAGCCACCGTAACGGCCACAGAACCCAATTCCGGCCTGACGGACAACACAGGAGCCATTGTGATCAATCCGGGAGCCATCACGCACCTTCTGGTAAGGAGCGAAGCCGGCGGGGGCGGAATGGAGGTGGGCGATATGACACTCACCCTGGACGATAAACTGACCCTCTACGCGGCGGGGTATGATGCCGAGAATAATTACTCGCGGGATGTGGTAGCAACGTGGAGTGTAAGCACCGGTAATTTGGATGCTCCCAGTCCTGCAACAGGAACCAGTACGGTTTTTGCCCCCTCGACTCCCGAAACCAGCGGCAAAATTCGGGCGGACAGCACAGGCCTGATCGGAGACGAAACCGGTACGTTAACAGTGGGCAATGTGTCGTACGTGAAAATTCGGGACGCGGCAAACGGGGCCGGAAGCGAAGTGGGGGATCGAACCCTGACGGCCGACGAATCTCTGACCCTTTACGCGGCCGGTTACGATGCCGGGGGGAATTACGTGGGCGATGTGTCGGTCACATGGAGCAGCACGGGTTCGTTAGCCCCGGCTATCTCGGGGGTAACCGGTACGAGTGTGACATTTTCACCCACAACGGCACCGGCAAGCGGCACAATTTTGGCGGATCACGCGACGGCAACAGACGACGTGACCGGTACCATTACCGTCACGCCGGGGGTGCCGGTGGGTACCATTTCCCTTTCTGCTTCACCCACAGCCATTCCGGCGGATGGCAGCAGTACATCCACCATTACATCCGGTGTCATAAAAGATGCGGACGGCAATCCTGTGGCTCAGGGAACGCTGATTACCGTTAGCACAAGTTTAGGAACCATTATCACGGCAGACGCCAGTGCGTCCTACACAGGCACCCAGGTAGCTGCGAATGCCAGCGGACAAATTAGCTTCACACTTCAGGCTCCCGCTTCGGGCGGAACGGCCTACATTTCGGCTGCCAGTGTGGGCGGAAGTGCCACCGGCAGCACGACCGTGCAGATTACAAATCTTAGAATTGTGA
Source organism: Calditrichota bacterium (assembly GCA_013151735.1). Classification (NCBI taxonomy): domain Bacteria; kingdom Pseudomonadati; phylum Calditrichota; species Calditrichota bacterium. Next base: position 38,150 of record JAADHR010000199.1, read on the forward strand.
GTATTTCGTCGGATTTTTCATCGGTCAGTCAGGGTCAAACCAACATTCCCGTACGAATGGTGGTTGAAAATCTGGGGAGTGCGGCCCTGCAAAATGCCACCGCGAACCTCACATTTACCGATGTCGCCAGTAACGATCGCACGGGTGAGTATTCCGGGATCTCCCAAACCGGGATCTCCGTTGCTGCCGGAGAGACCAAGACCCTGACTTTTTCCGTTTCCGTTGGGGGCTCGGCGTCACTGGGCTCGATTATTATTGACGGGAATATCAGCGGTACGGTCGACGGAAATTCTGTTGGAACCAGCGGCGCCGGAACGCCCTACAGCTGGGTGGTACAAACACCAGCCGCTCTGGAAGTGCTTTCCGTTCAAACCACACCGGACAGTGTCAGTCAGGGCCAGCAAGGTATTTCGGTTGTTTTGACGGCCCGAAATACAGGGCAAGCCGCGGCATCGATTGACTCGATTAAATTATCCTTTAAAATAGGTGCTACAACGGTTACCAGTGAGTACATTCAATCGCAGGCGTCGGGAAACCCGGTTCAAATTGCGGGGGGCGCAACCGAACAGTTTGAAATGAAAGTGGATGTTTCTGCCTCTGCCACAACCGGAACGGTCAACTTGGATGGCGCGATTTACGGAAAAGACGCCAATTCATCTGCGGCTGTTGTTGATGTTGGTGCAGCGTCAACCGATTCCTGGGTGGTCACACAGGCAGCCGCCTTTCAAATTACGGCTCTGATTCCCTCCCAATACAAAGTGACCTCGGGGCAAACGCGAAGCTGGACCGTCAAAATGGCGGTGGAAAATAATAGCAGTTCCGCTATCGATTTGGATTTGGATCCGGCAAAAACCTATCTCAAATTTGTGATTGGGAGTGATGTGACGTCGCAATATTCAATAACCTACCCGACCGCTCTTTTGGGAGGGGGAATCCGCTTGAATGCCGGGGCAAAAGATACCCTAAAATTTGTAGTGAATATTACCGGAACAACAACAGGAATTGCAGCCATTAATGGAGTTGTGACGGGAACAGACGTGATTTCCGGCAAGGCCATTACAGACAACACAAATGATACGGGATCAGGGTCGGTTACGGTGCAGACACCGGCATCTGTGAATGTAACGTCGGTGGTTCCTTCACAGGATTCCGTAAGCAGCGGTCAAACCGCAACATGGAATGTAACGGTGACCGTAGAAAATACCGGACAGAGCGCGGCCACCCTTTCGCTCGACAGCACACTCCTGAGCTTTCGGAAAGGAACCGGGTACGTCTTTCTCAAGCCGTCTCAATTTCAAGGCGGGGGTCTGGTTCTGAATGGAAATTCTTCGGGCACACTGATTTTTTCAATTACAAAAACCACGACTTTTTCCGGAACAGACAGCATTGACGCAACAGTCGGTTTTTTTGAAAATAACAGTGGTCGTTACGTTGTGGCCAACACGGCGGCCGGAAATTACGGTACCGTGATTGTGCAGACGCCTGCCGCCTTTTCTATTCTCAGTGTTCACCCGTCGCAGCCAACCGTTACACAACATCAAACCAACACCTGGACCGCGACAGTTGTGGTTAAGAATACCGGACAAAGCCGGGCTGTAATTGATTTTCAACAGGCGAGCACCTTTTTATCATTCTCCAAAAACGGAACCCCCCTTTCTGATTATGCCGTTCAGCAACCCTCTGCTCTGGAAGGAAGTGGTGGAAGTATTCTCTACGGGGGGAAAACGGACAGTCTTACATTTGTGATTGCCACCACCGGTGCCGATACGGGGTCAATTACCATTCATGCGACCCTTGCGGGTACCGAGGCGAACAGCGGACGGTCGGTGAGTACGAATACGTTTGGCGGAAATAGCGGGCTTGTGGAGGTTCAGGCGCCGCCGGTTTTGTCGTACATTGCGGCGTCCTTAAGTCCCAAGAGTGTGAATCGCGGGAGCAATGCATCTTTTGAAGTGCGGGTGCGAAATTCGGGAGGGGCCACACTGGTACTGTCTCCCTCGGAAACAAAATTTAGTTTTTCGGACGGTGTCCATTCCTTTGAAGCCTTTTTGAACGAGAATGTGGTCACCGAAGTTCAGCCGGGTGATACGACCCTGGTTTTTGTGTCCACCCTTGTTCCCGAACTGCTGGCTACGGGAAACTACACACCTGACATTACGCTCAGCGGAACGCAGAATGGGAATGCATTTCAGGCCAATTTGACGACCGGAACCAATGAGCTGGCCGTTCTTGAGAAGGCCGTTCTGGATATCGTGTCCATTACTCCTTCCCAAACCCAGGTGACAAGCGGACAGACCCGGCAATGGTATATTTGGATGAATGTGGCCAACAACGGGGGCTCGAGCGTCCGCCTCGATAGTACCCAGGTTCATTTGTTCATCGGAACAGAAGTAACGGACGAATATTCCATTACCGTTCCCACCGGTTTTTGGCAGCAGGACGGCACGGAAAATCCCGTTCTTCAGGGAAATGAGACGGGTACACTGCGTTTTGTGGTAACTCACACCGGGTCTACCACTGGGCCGGCAACCATTCAGGGCCGGCTTTGGGTGACCGATCAGGTTAGTCACGACCAGCTCTTTGTTCAAACGGATGGCGGGGCAGGGACGGTTCGCGTGCAGTCGCCGGCCGAATTAAAAATCAATTACACCATTGTTTCTCAGGCAGCCGTTACCATTGGGCAAACCGAGGATTGGTTTGTAACCCTTAATCTTTCAAATAAAGGCGAGAGCAGTCTTCGGATTGACACAACCCGGGCGAAGACCTACCTTACTTTTACCATTAACGGGCAACCGGTTCAGGATTTTGTAGTGAAACAACCTACCGAGCTTTCCAACGGGAGCCTCATTTTACAGGGGGGGGAATCCGCCAGATTGGTTTTTACGATTGATTCAACGACCAGCCGAACGGGATATTGCGTCATTCACGCACATGTTACGGGGGTGGAAGTCAACTCCGATTCCCTGATTGTGGATGAGAATTATGATTCGGGTTGGAATGGGGTTAATGTGCAGTCAGAGTCCAGTGTTCAGATTGTGAGTACGGAAAATCTTGCATTTAATGCACCGAACGTGAATACGGGTCAAACATTTAATATTCGTGTCCGTGTCCGAAACAATGGCGGGGAGGCCATTAAAAATGTAAAGGTGGCTCTTGCGTCTACGGGCCGTTCTATTTTTACGTCGCCGAGAACCATTACCCGGATTAATGCGGGCCTTTCGTATTCTTTAAACTTTTCGATAAGGGCATCGAGCGATTTTGATTCTACAGAAATATTTACCTCGCGGTTGTTGGAGGCCTATTCGGCAAATACCGGTGACACGATTACCGTTGCGCCCGCTGCAGATTCAACCGATACCACAACATTTGCGAAAATCCAAAAACCGGCCGCGCTCGTGATTAGGGAGGTTTATCCCTCACAAGATCGGGTTTTGGCCAGCCAGACCGACGAATGGCAGGTCTTTGTGGTGGTACAGGATACCGGACAGGCCAATATCCTGCTGAATGATTTTAAAAATACCGACATTGTCTTTCAGATTAATGGGCAGAACCAGGGAGATTATCTAATTGAAGCCCCGGACTCGCTCCGCGGTGGTGGTCAGGAACTGGTGGGAGGGCAAACGGACACACTGGTTTATCGAATCAAAGCCACCGGCCATTTGGGGGGAACCGCCACCATTTTGGCCACCTTAAACGGCCGGGATGTAAACAGCCTGCACACGCTTTCCGCGTCCAATAGCACCAGCATCCTGGTCCAAACCTCGGCAGCGATCCAAATTATTAACACAACCATTTCATCCCCTCACGTGGTGGATAATGGAAATGCAGAAGTCAATCTGAAGCAGCAATTTACGGTAAATGTGTTTGTAGAAAATAAGGGGAACGAACGGGTCGATAGTGTGAAAGTCCGATTGCGAACAAAAGGCCATTCACAGTTGCTGGATTCCCTTCGCACAATTCCTACAATTCCGGCCCGATCCATTCGGTTCGCTCAATTCGATGTAATCGCCGATTCGGCAGAAAATCTTCTGGGGGAAGAGTTCGATTCACGATTGATCAGCGGAAAGGCGTTTGTGAGCCACTTACCGGCCGTTCTTTCCGAAGCCTTGGATTCCGTAGCCGTGGCCCGGATTGAGAAACCGGCGCAACTGGAGGTTGTGGGAAGTTTAAACGATCAGGACGGTATTTTGTCGGCCAATCAGACCTTTGAGGTTCGGGCCGATGTCGTAAACAAGGGGCGCTCCGGAACAATTGGTTCCGGGACCATTGCAGTGGAATTGCCTGAAAATTATCGGCTGCTCCGCAATGGCGACACCCTTTCCGTAAGTGGGGATACCACAACCTTTTCCGTTGGCACGCGTGTGACGTGGAAAGTGCTGACGCCGCAAGCTACTCAGGGGCCGGACACATTGTTTTTAAAGCTATTAACCGCGCCCAAAGATGAAAATACACTAAAAGCCGCAGCGGTTATCCAGGCACAAGATACACTCATTGTAAATACAATTGGAACCAGCCAGATTGCCAGTAGCGGTGCCGTTGTGAATCCTCCGGGGGCACGGGATGGGGTTGTTTCGACAGAAGAAGAATTTACGGTGGTCACACATATTTCAGCCACGCCCAATCTCACCCAATTGAAGGGCGAATTGACCATTCCTCAGGGTTACGTGTATTTGTCGCCAAAAATAAAAAGTGTTCAGGGTGATTCTATCGTCTGGACTATTCGTTCGCCGGAAATTCAGGATCAGGAGACCAAGTATCTTCGCATTACCGCCCGGGGGACGGACGAATCGGGTACGCTGGTGGAAAGCAGTGTGGACAGCATTTCCATTCGCGCCGTCAAGCGGGCTAATCTTTCTCTGGATGTTTACATTACCGAACCACAGGGTGCCAAGGACGGCGTGCTGACGGTGGGCCAGCCCTTCATTGTCCGCGCGCTGGTTACAAACAGCGGACAAGCCGGGGTGTACGGCACGGGGAAGGTCAAAATAATTTTTGGTGCTACAGGTGTTTCCACGAACGAGCCGCTGGAAAAAGAATTTACGCCGGGTATCCCTGTCGATTGGCGGGTACAGGCGCCCGATACGGTGACAACTGAAGCCCTTATTCGGGTGCAGATCAGCGCTGTTCCGTATGACGAAAATTCAAACCGGCTTAGCTTTGTTTCGGTGGACAGCAGAAATTTGCGTGTAGAAACCGTCCAATCGGCAAAACTAACGAATACGTTGTCCATCTCCAGTCCTGAAGGAGCAAAAGACGGTATTATTTCCACATCTCAGGAATTTCTTGTGGAAGCGGTGGTTCAATCCGAGAATTGTTCCCGGATCACCTCCGAACTGATTCTTCCGGCGGATTTTTACACAGAGAACCGTGTGAAGAATGCCAACCCCGGTTATTTTGTGGTGTCGTGGCTGGTGCGGGCGCCATCAGAGCCAAAATCCCCGGTACCGATAAAGGTTATTTCCCGGGCGTATGATGCCAATGATGATACGCTTCGAATCATTAGCCAGCCGGATAGCGTAGAGGTGACCACCGTCAGCCGGGCCAATGTGGCGGTGAACGTTTCCATCACCGATCCGCCCGAAGCAGCCAATGGCATTGTTTCCACCCAGGAGGAATTTACGGTTACGGGTGTTCTTCAAAATCTCGGTCTGGCGAATTTTGAAACAGAGGGGTCGTTGAAAATCATTCTTCCGAAAGGTTTTGTCCTGAAGAGCGACACTATTCAGGAAACACAGCTCTATCGGGTAAGCTGGCGGGTACAGGCGCCTGAGCAGCCCACACGCTCTCCTCAAAATATTCGGATAGAACTTGTGCAGGCACCGAAGGATGAAAACACCAATAAATCGTCCTTTGTTTCGGCGTCCTTTGATGAAATAGCCTTGACCGTGGAAACGAAAAAATTTACGATTTTAAAATGGGGCGATTTTAATCAACCCTCGGTCGTGAAAGGCCAAAAAAATATTGCCGTTTTGGGGTTGATCTTAAAAAACCTGGGACTTCCCGGATCGAATGATGTGTGGCTGAGCGGACTGCGGATTCAAATCCAAAATCGGAAAGGGAATCTGATTTCCCCCAAAGGCAATTTTGAACGGATTTGGATTGCACCGGCCATGTATCCCGATCAGGTTCTGGCGGAAAGCCTGAATCCCCAGAATAATCCGGTGGAATTTTCATTTTCCAGTCCGCTGGTTGTAAGAGCCGTCAAAAATGATTCCATTGCCGTTTTTGTGGATTTGTCACCCAATTCCAAACTGACCGATTTCTTGATTGCGTTTGACGGGGTAAAGGATGTTACGGCAATAGACGGCGTCTCCAAACGTCCCGTCCTGATTACCGACGCTGCCGGAAATCCGTTGGAAACCCTGAAGGTACAATCCGACTTTACGGTGGTTCTGAATTCAAATTTTGAAAAAACCTTCGGAAATTATCCCAATCCTTTTGGAGAGATTGGAAAAGAGACGACCCGGTTTGTCTATTATTTTGACCGGGCCACCGATGGTCAGATTCAGATTTTTACATTAACCGGAGATCTGGTCTGGACGAAAGCCATCGAAGCGAATAAACAAACCGGGGCCAAGGGACTTCACGACGGAGACATTGTCTGGGATGGCACCAATTTATCGGGTCTGAAGGTGGTGAATGGTGTTTATATTGCGGTTCTGACCACGAAGAGCGGGAAAAAGGCATTTACCAAGATTGCTGTTGTTAAATAAGAAGGTTTTAGAATGAAGAAAAATTTCACATATTATTTTCTTGGATTGTTTTTTCTAGTGTTGCTCCACCCGGGTTTTGCACAGGATGGAAGCGGCGGTTACGCCAGTATATTCGCGAACGGAGCAGGCGCCAGACAATTGGGAATGGGGGGAGCAGCGGTCGCTTTTCCACAGGATGCCACCACCATTTTTTGGAACCCGGCAGGAATGGAACAGCTTCAACGCCAAAGCTTTACCGCCTATTATGCCTCTCTTATGCTTGGGACATCCTACAACTACCTCGGCTATGTGTACCCCACTCTAAATATTGGAACATTTGGAATGGGGGTTTCAAGAATTTCGACCGGTGACATTCCCTATCGGGAGAATCACTATGTGGAATTGGGCACATTCGGTTATAATCAGGAAGAATTTTATTTTTCTTACGCTAAAAATATCCGTGATTGGTTTGTTGCCGGTGCCAATGTCAAGATCGAACGTCAGGTGATAGGCCAGGATTCCGATATTGGATTTGGAATTGATGTGGCGGCATTTTATAAACCTGATTTTGCCTCGGAGTGGCTGCAGAATTTACAGGTGGGGGCCATTTATCAGAATGCCTATGCTCCGCGCCTGCGGTTGCGCCAAAGTGTAGATTACATGCCAAGCCGGCTGCGGTTAGGAGTGGCAAAAACCCTCTATTTTACGAACGATACGTCCCCTTTTGTTGTGCTGATGGATCTGGAAAAGGGTGATCAGCTGCCGTTTAAATTCCATTTGGGACTGGAGTACAGCTACAACGGCCAGGCCATGCTTCGGTTGGGACTGAATGACCGGGGCCTTTCGTTTGGTGCAGGGGCGGTTTACAATCAGTTTGAATTGGATTATTCCTACGGAAGGATCGATTCCAAAGGCGTTTTGGGGGGAAGTCACCGGATTTCATTTGTTGTGAATATTGGAAAGAGCCGTTCCGAGAAAATTCAATTAATTGAAGCCCAGCGCCGAAAAGAGCTGGAAGAACAAATTGCCCGGGAAAACGAACGCCGCAGGCAGGCACAGATCAGAAAACTCCTGGATGAAGGGAAGTCTCTGTATGCCAATGCCGATTATTTTAAGGCGCTCGTAAAATTCCAGCAGGTTTTGGAATTGGATAAGAGCAATCCCGAAGCCCTGGAAATGGCGGATGAAACCAAGGCCCGGATGGACGAACTTCGCGAAAAGGAAATGGAGCAGCAGCTTTCGAAAATCCAGGAAGAACGCCAGCGCAAGCAAATTCAAAGCTATGTGGACAAACATGTGAACAAAGGATTGGAATATCTGAAACAGGGAGATTATGTTTCCGCCATTGATGAATGGAATTTGGCTTTGGAACGACAACCGGACAGCCAGCAGATCAAGCAGTACATCGAAAGTGCCCAAAATGAACTGCTGACCCGGATTAACGGTCTTATTTCCAAAGCGGACGAGCTGGCCAAAAAGGGGAATTTCCCTGAGGCCAATAAGCTCTACAATCAGGCCCTGCTGCTCAGCCAGAACGATAGCGTCCGCAAGGAAGAAATTCGCAAAAAAATGGCGGAGCTGGAGAAAAAACTCAATATGTACGATTATTACCAATCCGGCCTGATTGCCTATCGTTCGGAGGACTGGAAAACGGCGATGAAGAATTTTGAGCGGGCCCTGAAACTCAATCCAAAGGATCCGAAAATTCAACGTTATTATAAGGATGCCGAACGACACGCCATGGCCCGCAAGCAGCAAATGACGCCGGAAATGGAAAAAAAGTTTAATAAGGCTCTTCAACTCTACGTGGATGATCGAATCGAGGAGGCGTTGAAAATCTGGGAGAGTCTGCTGGAAAAACAACCTTACAACAAAGATATAATTGACGCGATTGACATGGCCAAAAAACAACTTCAAGAACGGCAGAAAGCTCGAAAGTAACCGTGTTCAAGAAAATTAAAAAAGAAGAACTTCGGGTTCCGGCCTCCATTGAACACCTGAAGGACCTGAGAAAATTCATCGAGAAAATTGGCAAAAAACACCGCATTCCGGATAAAATTGTCAATAGCTTCAAATTGGCAATTGATGAAGCCAGTACCAACATCATTCGTCATGCGTACCGGGATTCCTCCGGCGAAATCCTGCTTCGTGTCATTATCCGAAAAACCAGCGTCACCGTTTCTCTTATCGATCATGGCCGATTTTTTGATCCGAATAATGTGAAGGATCCCGATCTCAAGCGCTATGTAGCCATCGGAAAGCGGGGCGGGCTGGGTATTTTTATGATTCGGAAGTTGGTCGACGATATTGAATACTACCGTACCGGTGAGGGAAATGAACTTCGGTTAACCAAAAAAATTGAAAAAAAGCGCAAAGCAAAAATTAGTGTTCCTTCTATTCCGGGTTCGCTGCGAATAAAATACTATTCCTATTCTGCAGCGATCCTCTCAACGCTGATTATTTTAGGCTATTTTTATTTTTTCTTCCAGCGAAGTGAGCAAATTCTGGATCAGACATTTGCACAGGGAGAAGCCGCCGTAAAGGTTCTGGCAAAAAACAGCACCAACTGGATCGGCACGGCAGCGGAGCTCAACCTGAATAAAGAAGTGAAAGTGATTCTTACCCAAAATCCAAAACTGTTGACCTATGCCGTAGTTGTGGACAAAAATGGTGTGGTGAAGGGGTCAACCGATTTCGATCTGTTTCGGGTCTTTAAGCCCTATTCGGGTGTTGTGACAGAAAAGGTCTTCGGAGAAGAGCGGGCTTTGGTTCGGCTGCCAAATGGCGAAAAAGAATATATGATTAGCAAGCCCATTTACGTAATTGATCATACCGTTCCAAATTCAAAACGATTTATGGGCAGAGCCTATGTATTTATTTCAAGCAGGCAGGTAAATCATTGGATTCATCAAAAACGCACAGATGATCTGCGTGTAGCGCTTTTGCTCCTGCTTTTTGGAAATATTGGGGTGGCGCTGTTAATTACGCTGATTATCAGCCCCTTTCGGAAATTGGCAAGCTGGGTGCGAAATGCCAGTGAGGGCAATATTGAAGATGAGATGGAAATTGATTCCTCGGACGAAATTGGGGAAATTGCTCAGGCGTTTAATGAAATCACGTATAAATTTCGGAAATCACAGCAAAGCCTGCAAGATCAGGAACGCCTGAAACATGAAATGCATTTGGCGCAGGAAATTCAACAAACCCTGCTCCCGGCGAAATTTCCAAAAAGACGGGGATTCGAAATCTCATCTTATTATGAGTCGGCAAAGGAAGTAGGGGGGGACTATTACGATTTTGTGGAGATTGATCCGGATCGTCTGGGGGTGGTTATTGCCGATGTGTCGGGAAAAGGAGTCCCCGGTTCGCTGGTCATGACGATGATTCGTACGGCTCTGCGCACAGAGGCCAGGGGAACCTATTCGGCAGCTGAAACGCTGAGAAAGGTGAATCGATTCATCATGGGGGATATTAAAAAGGGAATGTTTGTGACGGTTTTTTACACCATTCTGAATTCCCGAAACAGAAGTCTGACCTATGCCAGTGCAGGCCATAACCCCATGATCCTGTATCGTCCCAGCACAAAAAAAACCTACTATTTAAATCCGAGGGGATTTCCGGTTGGGATCAGCCTCAATGATGAGGAACTCTTCGACAAGTCGCTGGAAGATGATTCCATCCGGTTGGCAAAGGGGGATATTGTCATCATTTACACCGATGGAGTAACCGAGGCCATGAACTCCAGGCGGGAACTCTTTGGGGAAGAGCGTCTGCTGGAAGCTGTTCGCCGGTATGGAAATTTGAGCGCAGAAGAGTTCGTAGCCAAACTTCGGGAAGAAATTGTCTCCTTCACGGAAGGCCAGATTCAATACGATGACATTTCGCTCGTGGTGATTAAAGAAAACATGGATCAGGAAGAAGAGTACGAGGAACGCGCCCGTGAGGCCTATTATCAGGTACTCAACGGTGTTTCCGCGACGCAGGCCTGTAAGAATGTGGGCCTTTCCTTCAATACCTTCAAAAAATACAAGGAAAAATTTGAAGAGGTCGGGGTTGATAATTTTCGTTCGGACTATGAGGCCACGGCCGTTGAAGCCAAGCACTTAAGTATTGAAGAACAAACGAAGATATTCGATATCATCAAGAAGCATCCGGATTACGGTCCCAGGCGAATTGCGGAATTACTTGCCACCGACACCTATGGCAATATGACTATTTCTGAAAACCGGGTTTACGGTGAACTGGTTCGCCTGAAGTTGAATACGAAACAGCTTCGCGAAAATTTCGTGGTGCGGAATAAACATAAGCGCAAATTCAAACCTCCCGGAACCCCAATGCTTACTCTGGATGGACGGGTTATCATTGATAATGCGCCGGCGAAATTATCGGCTCCCATTCTGAGAGAACCCGAAGAAGAATCCTCTGTTGAGAAAACCGAAGAATTCAACGGAGAAACACTCTCCGCTGAAATAGAAGAAATTACATCGACGGAAGGATTGGGTCTGGAAGTAGGTGAGGCAGAATCCGCACAGGAGAAACCGCCGCGTCCAAGGGCGAAAAGGCGGGAAGAAAAGTCCTTAATGGATGAAGATATTGAAGAAATTATTCTTTCAGACCCCGTGGATGTTTTCGATAAAAATAAGGGAATGGAAACAGAGCCGGAAGAAGAACTTTTGGGGGATGAAAATGATGAAGAAAAAACCGACCTTTCGGAGATCGAGGGAATTGAGGTTTTGGAACGCACACATGCCCGGGATGTGAGTAATATGGATTCTGACAAAATCGAATCATCAAAAAAGGAAATGGATTTGGATCAGAGAGAGGAAAGCGGCACATCTCTAAAAAAATTGTTTGAGTCGCTGAATATGGCGGGTGATGGCGAAGATGTTTCGGAGAGTGAATCCGGAGAAGAAGAGCTCGACCTGCTGCAGTATTCCATTTTGGAAGATGGTGACTTGTTGGAGGAAGGCGAATTTTCGGATCAGGGAATGCAAGCAGACAAAACGGAATCGGAACCCGCAACAGGAGAAATCCCGCCAGCTGAAGAAATCTTCCCGAATGGAAACTCAGAAAAAAGCGACGAGGAACCGGAACCGGAGATTTCCCTGGAGAAAATATTTGGACAATTAAGTGTGCAGGGTGAAGAGGACGTTGAAGACCGTTCCGTACAAGAAAACTTCAATAGAATTGAAGATTTGGTCGATAATATAATTGTTGAGGAGGAGGAAATTGAGGGGGTCTTGGAGAGCGAGGATACTGAAAAAATCCAAGAGAAACAGAAAACCATTCCCAAAAAAGAAATAGATGAAGCCTCAAAGGTAAAACGCCTCCTGCTAACGGGATTACGGTTCTATCTGGATAAAGATTTTAAAAAGGCCATTGCTGTTTTCAAAAAGATTATCGATGAGTATCCCGATCATTTCGAAGCGCATTACAATTTGGGTAATGCCTATTTCAGAATGAAGGATTTTGACAAGGCCGAGCGGGAATACCTGAAGGTGATCGAAATCGATCCGTCATTCACGGATGCCCATGAAAATTTGGGTGTCATTTATGCCAACCGCAAGGACTTTAAAAAAGCCATTCAAATCTGGAAAAAGATCCTGGAAATCAAGCCGGATCGGAAGGATGTGAAAAAAAATATTGAAAAGGCCCTAAAATTGAGTAAAAGTCAAAAACATAAAGAAACCACAACAACTGAATGAAAAAAATAATATTGATTTTTTCTGTAAATTCATTTATATTAGCGTGAGTCATTATTCTCATAAAGGAGACAATCAATGGAAGGAATCCAGGTATCGGTATCCAAAACAGGCCCTCAAAACAGCGTATCCGTTATAAAAGTAGGGGGCTATATTGATACAACGACTTCTGCTGAATTAGAACGTGCTCTCGATCACCTATTGCGGGCGGGGAATTACAATATCGTGGTTGACCTGGGTAATGTGGACTACATCAGTAGTGCCGGCTGGGGTATTTTTATCAGTGAAATCAAGGGCATTCGGGAGAAAAACGGAGACCTCAAACTGGCAAATATGATTCCGGATGTTTATGAAGTTTTTGAACTTTTGGAGTTTCACTATATTCTAAAAGCATTTGATTCCATTGAAGAAGCCGTTCGTGACTTTAACAAAGATTCCCTGGGAAAAAGCGTTGCTGAATTTCAAGCAGATTCATCGACAAATGAATCCCTGCCGGAAGAAAGTCAGGCACAAATCCCCAATGAGGGCGTTTCCGATATTTCATCGGCTCAGACGACGGTTTCAAAAAAGAGCCTTCAGGAGAAAATTCGCCAGGCGGTTATGGACAAGCCGGATGCCAGTCTTCTGGAAATAAAAAATGATTTAAATACTGAAAAATATGGTTTTACCAAAATCGGAATGTTCCGTCTCTGGAAGGAATTGGGGAAGTTGGGTCTGGGTTCAAAGAAAAAAAGAATCGCCTTTTTCAAAAAGCATGCATTTTAGGGCTGCCCCCCATTCAACAAAATTAGCGATTGCCTCATTTTTTTTCCGCACTATCCCATCCAGGGGGCAAAATCTTCACAAAAACAATTGATTTTCAATAAAATTTTTCTTATTATTTTTCTACCATCGTGGATTGTGCAAACAGTTTTATCATAATAAATTGTGGCGGTTATTCAAGACAATCAAGGGAAAAACACGGCTTTTTTATATCCTATTTTTCCTTTGAATTTACACGTTATTTTTGAATACCGATTTTTAGACTCTGTGCAATTGTTTAAATTCTTTAATCCAAAACGTCCTGGAGGGCATTAGAAATGAGTTATAAACATGTGAAGGTTCCCGATCGCGGTGAAAAGATTACAGTTATAGACGGAAAAGTATCCGTTCCCGACAATCCGATTATTCCGTTTATTGAAGGGGATGGAACCGGCCCGGATATTTGGCGGGCGGCAAAAATGGTTCTGGATGCCAGTGTTGAAAAGGCTTACGGCGGAAAGCGGAAGATTGAGTGGATGGAGGTGTATGCGGGTGAAAAGGCGCATGATCTGTACAACGAGTGGCTTCCGGAAGAAACCGTAAAAGCCATTTCGGAGTATATTATTGCCATCAAGGGGCCGTTAACAACGCCTGTTGGAGGGGGATTTAGAAGTCTGAATGTAACGCTCCGCAAGGTGTTGGATCTGTATGCCTGTGTGCGCCCCGTGAAGTATTATCAGGGTGTACCCAGCCCCGTAAAACACCCGGAAAAAATGGATGTGATTATCTACCGAGAGAATACGGAAGATGTTTATTCGGGGATTGAATGGCGCGAGGGCACGGACGAAGCGCTGGAAGTGATTAAATTCCTTGAAGATAAAATGGGGGTAAAGGTGCGTAAAGATTCGGGGGTCGGCATCAAACCCATCAGTGAATATGGATCGAAACGTCTGGTCCGCAAAGCCATTCAGTTTGCTCTGGAAAGCGGTCGCGAAAGCGTTACGCTGATGCACAAGGGAAATATCATGAAGTACACCGAAGGCGCTTTTAAGGATTGGGGCTATGAAGTAGCCAAAGAAGAATTTGGCGACAAAACTATTTCCGAAGCTGAGCTCTGGGATAAATATGACGGTAAAATGCCCGAAGGGAAGGTTCTGATAAAGGATCGAATTGCCGACAATATGTTTCAGCAGGTTTTGACCCGAACAGACGAATACGATATTATTGCCACACCCAATCTCAATGGCGATTATATTTCGGATGCCTGCGCGGCACAAGTGGGCGGCCTTGGAATGGCTCCCGGAGCAAATATCGGCGATTATATTGGCTTATTCGAAGCAACCCATGGAACGGCCCCCAAGTATGCCGGGCTGGACAAAGTAAATCCCGGTTCACTTATACTTTCCGGGGTGATGATGCTTCAATATATGGGGTGGAAAGAAGCGGGTGAACTTATCGAAAAAGCCATCTCTGAGACGATTCAACAGAAGCGTGTTACGTATGATTTGCACCGTCAAATCGAAGGAGCCACCCTGTTGAAATGCTCTGAATTTGGTGCTGCTATTGTTGAAAATATGGATAAATTCGTAAAATAGCCGTGTAAAAGAAATGGAATCAATTAGGGAGATCACTCGTGGAAACAGTCTATCCTAAAGCAGATGTGTCCAAACGAGTCATTGCGTTTTTGATTGACCTGGCCGTTTATGTTGTGGTTTTGGTACTGCTCTATTTTTGGCTTGGTCTCGGAGACTATTTGACCGGACTTATTGCAGGTCTTTACATCGTTTTTCGGGACGGCTTGTTTAACGGTCAAAGCATCGGAAAGAGACTCATGGGCCAGCGAGTGATAAATTTGGCTGCAGACAGCCCGTGTTCTTTTACGGATTCAGCAAAACGAAATATTGTATTGTATCTTCCGAATCTTTTTCGGTTTGTTCATTTTCTGGGTGGAATTATTGGCCTGGTGATTGTTGCACTGGAGCTTTATTTTATTTTTTCAAATGAAAAAGGTCTTCGGTGGGGCGATCAATTCGCAGATACCCAGGTCGTGGATGAGGAATAACGCAAAAATCTGAAAGCAACTGAAAAAGGCAGAGAAATCTGCCTTTTTTTATAAAAACGTTTTTCCAGCAGATTGGGAGAACATTTTGAGTGGGATAGTCTATAATGTGTAATCGATATGTTTGTTGATCGTGCCAAAATCTACATCAAGGCGGGGGACGGTGGAAACGGAATTGTCAGTTTCCGGCGGGAGAAGTACGTGCCTCGCGGCGGTCCCGATGGCGGGGACGGGGGGAAAGGCGGAGATGTTCTTGTTCAAGTGGATTCGCATTTGCAAACGCTGTTGGATTATCGTTACAAACAGCATTTTAAAGCGGAGCGGGGAGCCCACGGCCAGGGAAGTAATAAGACCGGAAAGAGCGGCAAATCCCTCATTATCCGGGTACCTCCGGGAACGGTGATCAAGGATTTTGACACGGGAGAGGTTCTGGCGGATCTGGTTCTGCCGGGTGAACGTGTAATTGTAGCAAAGGGTGGAAAGGGGGGCCGTGGAAATGCCCGCTTTGCAACGCCCACCAATCAGGCGCCGCGAACATCCGAACCGGGCACGCCCGGTGAAGAACGCACCATTCTGCTGGAACTTAAGTTGATTGCAGATGTGGGGCTGGTCGGTTTCCCGAATGCAGGGAAGTCAACACTCCTTTCCAGGGTATCCCGGGCAACGCCCAAGATTGCGGATTACCCCTTTACAACGTTGAAGCCAAATCTGGGTTATGTACAGGTTGGCGATGAATTTAGCTTTGTGATGGCCGATATTCCCGGACTGATCGAAGGGGCATCGGACGGAAAGGGCCTGGGTCTGCAATTCCTGCGTCACATTGAACGAACCAAGCTGCTTTTGTTCTTGATAGATTCAACAGCTGAAAACATTGAACAAGAGTACCGAATCTTAAAGGATGAACTGGCCACCTACAGTCAGGAGCTTACGGTTAAACCCACACTCATTGCCTTTTCAAAATCAGATCTGTTGGATGAAGAATTGAAATTGGCTCTTCCCCGTGAAATTGATGGGATCCCCACCCACTATTTTTCTTCGGTCACGGGTGAGGGGGTCAGTGACCTCTTGTTTAAAATCAGACAAGAACTGGAAAGCCTTTCTGTAAAGGAAGAGTTGAAGGACGAAGAAGGTGACTGACCATTTACGGGGGCTGTTTGTGCTTCAATCCGTTCCGGGGATCGGGAACCAGCGCATCCGGCAGCTCGTGAGTCATTTTGGTTCCGTAGAAAATGTGTTTTCCGCCACGTTTTCCTCCCTCTTAAAGGTTGATGGAGTGGATAAAAAACTGGCGGGAAAGATTCTTCGGGAAAGGGATCCCGAATTTGCGACCCGCCAATTAAATCAGCTTAACGCGCACAATGCATCCGCACTCACATTTTGGGATCGCGCGTACCCTGAGGGGCTGAAGCAGATTTTTGACCCGCCCGTTGTTCTGTTTCAAAAGGGGAGCCTGCAGCCGGAGGATTCTGTTTCGATTGCGGTGGTGGGCACAAGAAGCCCTTCCAGCTACGGCGCACAGGTTACGGAAAAGCTCACCCGGGAATTGGTGAAAGTCGGTTTTACAATTGTCAGTGGTCTGGCCCGGGGAATTGACACCATTGCTCATCGAACCGCATTAAAGGCAGACGGACGAACGATTGCTGTTCTGGGGAGCGGCCTTGATTTGATTTATCCGGCGGAAAATAGACGACTGGCGCTGGAAATTGAAGCATCCGGTGCGGTTTTAACGGAGTATCCGTTTGGTACCAAGCCGGACGCATCCAATTTTCCCAAACGAAATCGAATCATCAGCGGGCTGACATTGGGAACACTTGTTGTGGAAGCGGGAACCAAAAGCGGTGCTCTGATTACGGCAAATTTTGCGACTGAACAGGGGCGGGAAGTTTTTGCGGTGCCCGGGCCCATTACCAGCAGGCGAAGCGCAGGAACAAATCATCTGATCAAGGAAGGGGCCCGGCTTGTTCAGGGACTCGATGATATTCTGCAGGAACTGGACCTGAAACTTCGGGCACTGCGAAAAATGGAAACCACGGCGAACGGGGCGACGGTTCCCAAAAATCTGTCCAGAGACGAACAACAGCTCTGGGAACTTCTGACAGATGAGCCCCAGCATATTGATGTACTTTCGCAGAAAATGGGTGAACCCTCGTCCCGGGTTTTATCCCTGTTGCTGACACTGGAACTCAAGGATGTGGTCAAACAACTGCCCGGGGCCTATTTTGTTCGACACTTCTAACGGGTGGGGAGTCGGCCTTGCATGTTTTCCCCCCAAAATGGTAGAATAGTCGGACTGCGAGCCCTTCGGCACGGGTAGAATAGTCGTGTTTTTCAAGAAAATATATGTCATGGAGAGGCCAAAAATTTGTTGACATAGAGGCAAAATATTTGTATATTTAAAGTCGCTTATGCGGAGTTTTTGGAGGGCTAGTCCTAATTGGTAAGGCGGCGGTCTTGAAAACCGCTGGGCGTTTGCCCTTGGGGGTTCGAGTCCCTCGCCCTCCGCAAAGGACAAGGAAGAGAGAGACGTTATTTGACATAAAATTGCCTGAGAGGAGAGGTGGCCGAGCTGGCTTAAGGCGGCGGTCTCGAAAACCGCTTCACGCTTGTCGTGACGGGGGTTCGAATCCCTCCCTCTCCGCAATTAAAATCCGGCTTGTCGGCACTTTTAAACGTGCGAAAAAGACGCAGCTCCGGTAAGAAGCTGTGAATCTGCATGGGCGGATTAAGACTAATTTTTAATGAAATCATTGGCCTGGAGAGGTGGCCGAGTGGTTGAAGGCAGCGGCCTGCTAAGCCGTTGTAGGCGTCAGTCTACCGTGGGTTCGAATCCCACCCTCTCCGCGAACAACTTCGAGAACGTATGGATTATGAGCTAAAACATATCGATGCCTGGTCCGTGGCAAAAACCCTTTTTGTTATTTTTCTGATTTTGGGTTTTCTGCTGGGCATTTTATACGTGCTGCTCCTGGCGGGTATTTCAAATATTGCGGGCAATTTCGGGAGTGAGTTCGGTTCGGAAATCCCGCACATGGGCGGGGCCTTTTTGTTGTTTCTCTCTGTTTTTATGGCGGTTTTTATCGCTGTTCTCTATGCAATTATAGGGGCAATTTTTGCGGTTTTGTACAATATTCTGGTCGGATGGATTGGCGGCATTAAAGTTGAGTTGGAAGGAGATGAGAGTCAGCTATCATCGAAGGAAGAAATTGTAGGGTAAATGGATAATTCTCAATCGGATATTCGAGTTCGTTTTGCACCAAGCCCAACCGGTTATCTGCATATTGGCGGGGCGCGGACGGCAATTTTCAATTGGCTGTTTGCCCGAAAAACAGGTGGAAAATTCTTCCTTCGAATTGAGGATACAGATCGGGCCAGAAGTTCTCAGGAAGTAGTTGATGCGATCTTTGAAAGCCTAAATTGGCTGGGGCTGAATTGGGACGGTGAACCTTGGTACCAATCCCGGCGCTTTGATATTTATCGGAAATACGCGGAAGAACTTGTTCAAAAACGAAAGGCTTATCACTGCTATTGCGGAAATGATGAAAGCTCTGCCGCGTCGGAAGACCCCTCCGAACAGAATAAATGCCAGTGTTACTTGTTGACGGTAAAGGAGAAAGAAGAACTGGACCGGAAGGGGGTTCCACGGGCCGTTCGATTCTGGGTTCCCGATGGCACAACCGTCGTTGACGATCAGGTTTACGGCTCGATGGAATTTAATAATTCCGAAATTGAGAATTTTGTCATTCTGCGTTCCGATGGAATTCCAACCTACCATCTGGCGATGGTTGTGGACGATCATGATATGGGAATTACCCATGTGATTCGCGGTGAGGATCATATTTCGAATACGCCGAAACACGTTTTGCTGTATCATGCACTGGGTTGGACGCCCCCGCAATATGCGCACGTTCCGTTGATTTTGGGGGGAGATAAAAAGCGCCTCAGCAAACGCCACGGCGCTGCTTCGGTAATGGAATATGCCGAAATGGGAATCCTGCCGGAGGCCATGGTAAATTATCTCGCACTTCTGGGATGGTCGCCCGGAAACGATCGGGAAATCTTCACGATTCCTGAGCTCATTGAGGCGTTTTCAATTAGTGGTATTTCACGGAAAAGCGCCATTTTTGATCCTAAAAAACTGGAATGGGTCAACAGCGAACACCTGAAAATTTATCCGACGGATAAACTGTTGGAAAAGGTGCTGCCCTCGCTTCTGGAATCGCATCTCATTACCGATTTCGATGCGGAACGAAAAGTACCATATCTGCTTGACGTGCTGGATCTTTTTAAAAATCGAATGAAAACCACCAGGGATTTAGCCAAATATGGCCGATATTTTTTTAAGGATCCGGACAGATATGACGAAAAAGCTCTTCAGAAATATTGGGAGGGCCGGGAAACAAAAGAACGGCTGAAGAAGTTAAAGGATCGACTGGCTTCTCTGGAAGACTTTAAAGCCGACAAAATTGAAGAGGTTACACGATCGTTGGCATCGGAGATGGAAGTGCCGGCGGCAAAATTAATTCACCCGATGCGGATTTTGTTGACAGGGTTTTCGGTTAGTCCGGGGCTGTTTGAAATGATGGAGGTGTTGGGTAAAGACACTTGCATTCGGCGAGTTGAGCGGGGTTTAAAGGTGTTGTAGGGATTACTGGGGAGTCGTCTAATGGCAAGACAGCGGACTCTGGATCCGTCGATCGGGGTTCGAATCCCTGCTCCCCAGCATGTTTTTTCATGTGTGCGCCCATAGCTCAACTGGACAGAGCATCTGACTTCGGATCAGAGGGTTGGGGGTTCGAGTCCTCCTGGGCGCACAAGATGTACACGATTTGGCGCATTCGTCTAGTGGCCTAGGACGCTGGCCTCTCACGTCGGTAACACGGGTTCGACTCCCGTATGCGCCGCCATTTGCGCCCGTAGTTCAACTGGAAAGAACACCTGACTACGGATCAGAAGGTTGGGGGTTCGAGTCCCTCCGGGCGCACCATGATGAGTACCAGAGATGAAACCGTCCACACGTACTGGATGGGCAAAGCCTTGGAAGAGGCCGGAAAGGCTTATGATGAAGGGGAGGTTCCCGTAGGGGCGGTGGTTGTTTGGGAAAACCGGATCATTGGACGGGGACACAATCAAACGGAAGCGTTGCAGGATCCCACCGCTCATGCAGAAATTCTGGCGATTACAGCCGCCGCAAGCTTTTTGTCTTCATGGCGCCTTGAGGGAGTTTCGTTGTATGTCACGTTAGAACCGTGTCCCATGTGTGCAGGCGCCATTGTTAATTCAAGAATACCTACATTGGTTTTTGGGGCATTTGATCCCAAACGGGGCGCCTGTGGATCACTCTACAATATCGTACAGGATGAGCGGCTTAATCATCGGGTGCAGCTTATTTCGGGGGTGTTGGCTGAAGAATCCTCGGATTTACTTCGGCAGTTTTTTAAGGAGCTCAGAATATTCTGAGCGAAGGTATCCGGATCAGAAAAGACGGGTAGGTTTTAGAAACAGATCGGTTTGGAGAGGTGTCCGAGCGGCTGAAGGAGCACGCCTGGAGAGCGTGTGTACCCTCCGGGTACCGTGGGTTCAAATCCCACCCTCTCCGCTATTTGGGGCAGTAGCTCAGCTGGGAGAGCGCTTCCCTCGCACGGAAGAGGCCGGCGGTTCGAATCCGCTCTGCTCCACAAAATCCTAAAACAACACTGGAATTTGCCATCGGCTTTGATCAATGGGCAAGTCCTCCGCAATGGGAAGGTGCTCAACTCCGTCAGGACCGGAAGGGAGCAGCGGTCGGCATTCGGACCATGTGCCGGAGGGGTGCTTGCCCATTGATTGAAGCCGGCAAGGGTTTAAAAATTCCGGATGTGAATTGTCTGCATTAAAGAATACAGCCTATGGCCTATCAAGTTCTGGCGCTTAAGTGGCGTCCATCATTATTTGAACAGGTGGTGGCACAAGACCATGTCACCCGCACCCTCCAAAATGCAATTTCGAGCGGCCGAATTGCCAATGCCTATCTTTTCTCCGGGCCAAGAGGGGTTGGGAAAACCACAACAGCCCGTATCTTTGCCAAAGCGTTAAACTGCAAAGAGGGCCCCACACCCACACCCTGTAATACCTGCACAAATTGTTTGGAAATTGCCGGCGGGCGGAGCATGGATGTCATTGAAATTGACGGCGCCTCAAACCGGGGTATTGACGAAATTCGGAACTTGCGGGAAAATATCCGGTATGCCCCATCCAACAGCCGATACAAAATCTATATTGTTGATGAAGTCCACATGCTCACCACTGAGGCCTTTAATGCCCTTCTGAAAACCCTGGAAGAGCCTCCCCAACATGTGGTTTTTATTTTCGCAACAACCGAACCCCACAAAGTACCGGCTACCATTCTGTCGCGCTGTCAGCGTTTCGATTTCAAGCGCATTCCTCTCCAGGTGATTATTGATCATTTAAAATTCATCTGCGAAGATGAAAAAATCGGAATCGACGAAGAATCGCTTCTGGTTATCGCCAAAAAGGCAGATGGGAGTATGAGGGATGCACAAAGCCTTCTGGATCAGATTATCTCCTTTTCGGGTGAAACGGTTGTGATTGACGATGTGCTTCAGGCGCTCGGCGTTATTCAACAGGACCTGTATTTTGAATTTACGGACATTGTAAAATCCCAATCCATTAAAAAAGCGCTTGATTTTATCGATAGATTTATTGCGCAGGGCTACGACATTTCAGGCTTCTTGATGGGTTTGGTGGAACATCTTCGAAACAAGCTGTTTGTTCTGTCGATGAATTCGACGAAGCTTTTGGAGGTCTCCGAAGCCTCAAAAACCCGGTATCTGGAAGAAAAAGATCAGTTTTCCGAAGAGGACCTGCTGCGATTTATTCAAGTCATCTCCGAAACAGAAGCCACCATCAAACGAAGCTCAAATCCGCGGCTAAAGCTCGAAATCATGGCCGTGAAATTAATTAAAATGGATCGCTCCGTAACCATTTCCGATTTGGTGGAAAAGATTTCAAAAATAGGTGCGGGCAAAAAAGGCGCTTTACTGACGGGTGAATCCCACAATCCGCCTCCCAAAGTGCCGGATTTTTTTGGCGGAAAGTCTGCACCGCCGCCTTCTAAGGTTCCACCACGCATGGCTCAGCCTCAAAAAGCCGTCAGGCCCGTGGAAGCAGAGGGATCCGGAAACCAGCTTCAAAATGAAGGAGGCGAAGAAACAGATGAACCCTCGTCTTTGCGGGTGGGGGATTCGGCGGAATCGTATTCCGCGGCACCTGTAACGGACCTGAAAGAAATTCAAAGCCGGTGGAACGAAATTCTGGAGGCTGTCAAACGAAAAAAAATGACACTTGGCTTTTTTTTGCAGGAAGGATATCCGATAAAATTGACGGGAAACACTCTGGAAATTATGTTCGATAAATCGAACGGTTTTCACCTAAATGCCGTTCAAAAAGAACGGGATATTCTTACACAGGTATTGGCGGATTTACTGAATCAGACGTTTTCTTTGAAATTTAGCAGGGGAACGCTGGACGCGGCTGCTCCGAAAGCAGGGGCATCGGATGAACCGGCACGGGCTGCTCCGGTAAAAAAAAATGGTCTTGACCCGAAGGTACAAAAAATTTTACAAATGTTCGATGGTGAATTGTTGTAAACTGGAGGATAGAATCAATGGCAAAGCCCAATTTATCCGCTTTATTAGGGCAAATGCAAAAAATGCAGGAGCAATTGCAGAAAGCTCAGGAAGAATTAGAAACAATTGAAGTTGAGGGAAGCTCCGGCGGCGGGATGGTTACCGTTCTGGCAAACGGAAAGCGCGAAATTAAGCGAATCCAGATCGACCCGGAAGTGGTTGATCCGGACGATGTTGAAATGTTAGAGGATTTGATTGTAGCGGCTGTAAATCAGGCTCTGGAAAAGGCCGAACAGGCCGCCAATGACCATCTCAATCAAACCACAGGCGGAATGTTGTCCAATCTGCCCGGTGGTTTTAAAATTCCGGGATTTTAGTCAGGAATGCAGTTTTATTCGTCGGAATCGCTTGAAACCCTGATTAGTGAGTTTTCGAAATTGCCCGGGATCGGGCGCAAATCGGCCCAGCGGTTAGCCTTTTACCTGTTGAAGCAGTCCCGGGAAGAGGTTGCTGCCCTTGCACAGGCCCTGATCGACGTAAAAGACAAGACGCGGCTGTGCTCCGTCTGTTTTAATATTACGGAGATTGATCCCTGTCCGATCTGTCGGGATGTTTCCCGTGACCATGCCACTATTTGTGTGGTTGAAGAAGCGAACGACATTTTGGCGATTGAAAAAACGGGCATGTACCGGGGTGTGTATCACGTACTGGGCGGGGTGTTGTCGCCGCTGGACGGAATCGGGCCGGAAAATTTGCGAATAAAGGAACTGCTGTCGCGGCTGACGGAGGAGGTTCAGGAAATTATTCTGGCCACCAACCCGGATGTGGAAGGAGAGGCCACGGCACTTTATCTTCAAAAGCTGATCAAACCGCTCGGGAAAAAGGTGACCCGGCTGGCAAGAGGCATTCCTGCCGGGAGTGATCTTGAATTTATAGATGAACTGACGCTTTCGCGTGCCCTTGAAGGGCGAAATGTTTTGTGACTTGAGTGATAGGGAAGAGCGTGTCGTTGCTTAATGCTACACCAAATCAATTGTCGATTATTCGTATCATTTTAACCCCCTTTTTTGCATGGACATTCCTTACCGACAACCTTCATTGGAAAATTGTTTCTGCCGTTATTTTTACAATTGCCGCAATTACCGATTGGTACGACGGCCATGTGGCCCGCAAATACGGGCTCACCAGCATGTGGGGGCGATTTCTGGATCCCCTGGCCGATAAAATTCTGGTTCTGACCGCCTTCTTTGTCTGTGCCTTTGCCGGCGAAATTTCCTTCTGGATGGTCTGGGTCATTGTGATTCGCGATGTTCTGGTGACCGGATTGCGGTGGTATGCCATGTTCAAAAAACAGCCTATTCGCACCTCCTACACGGCCAAGGCAAAAACAACCAGCCAGATGGTCACACTTTTTGTCCTGATTGCGTATCCGATCATGGTGGATTTTGCGAATCGGGGTGTCATTTGGCTGGCCGGAATTGTCCGCGTTTTCGAATCACTGGCCATTATTGACATCCTGATGTGGATTGTCGTTCTTTTAACGGTTTTGACGGGCGTTCAATATTTGATTGAAAATAGGGGACATCTGAAAACGCTGTTCTGGGATGTCTTTCATGTATTCGGTACATAGAATCGGGTCCGGTTCCGTGGCCAAACACAGAAAGCAGACGGGCTGATCAAACGGCCGCCAATCCGTCTCCGGTGAGGTTGCCGCCGGCAAACCATTGGTCTCATTAAAAATAACCGGGAATTCCTTATGAAAACATGGATCGCCAAATTCTTATCGACAACAGCTTTTACCGGATTGTTTCCAATTGCTCCCGGAACCGTGGGAAGCCTGGTCACCCTTGCCCTCTTGTGGTTTCTGCCGCCCCTTTCTCCCTCCCTTCTGCTGAGTGCCGCCCTGATCGTATTTTTGGTTGGAATCTGGAGCTCGGGCATCACCGAAAAAGCCATGGGAAAAGAAGATCCCGGATCCGTTAACATCGATGAAGACCTTGGGATGTTGATTTCACTTGTTGCCCTGCCCAAAACGGTTCTCTGGTGGGGAGCGGCTTTTTTGATTTTTAGATTTCTGGATATTACCAAGCCCTGGCCGGCTAAACAGTCCCAGGCCCTGGGCGGAGGGTTGGGCATTATGATAGACGATGTTATTGTCGCTGTTTACACCAATCTTCTCTTACAGCTTGTGCGGGTGTTTTTCTGATGAAAGCAGAAATCCTTACCATTGGCGATGAAATTCTACTGGGCCAAATTGTCAACACAAACGCGACCTTTATTAGCCAAAAGCTGGTCCAGTTAGGCGTAGATCCCCGGTGGATTACGGTAGTAGGGGATTCGGAAACAGAAATCCTCGATGCACTAAAAATTGCCTTTACGCGGGCGGACGTTCTGGTTGTTACCGGCGGACTCGGCCCGACCCACGATGACATCACCAAATATGCTGTGGCAAAATTCTTCAACTCGCCCATTGTCTTCAACAAGGACCTTTTTGAGAGACTGCGCAAAGGCTTCGCGGAACGAGGATGGGTCATGCCTGCCGTGAATCGGAATCAGGCAGAGGTGCCGCAGAAGGCGACGATTCTTCCCAATCCGATCGGAACGGCCCCCGGGCTTCTTTTTGAGGAATCGGGAAAGGTTTGTTTTGTCTTGCCCGGTGTTCCGGCGGAAATGGAACGGCTCATCCAGGATTCGGTTATTCCCTTTTTGCGTACCCATTCTTCGTCTGAAAAGAGCTGCCTTTCCTACAAAACCCTTCGCACGACCGGCATTTCTGAATCCAGATTGGTGGAAAAACTCGGCGATCTTCAACCGATTCAGCAGCTTGTCAGAGTGGCGTTTCTTCCCCATTACTACGGCGTAGATTTGCGGCTAACAGTCAGGGATTCTTCAAAAGAGGCCTGCGAAAGAAGGCTTCGTAAGGCGGAACGTCTCATTCGCAGCAGGATTGATTTGTACATTTACGGAGAGAATGATGAGACTCTCGAACAGAAAGTGGCCGAACTTTTGTTCAAAATGCACGCCACCATAGCGGTGGCCGAATCGTGCACGGGGGGGTTATTATCCCATAAACTTACAAACGTTCCGGGAAGCTCCGCCTATTTTCTGGGGGGAGTTGTTGCTTACAGCAATTCGGCCAAAATGGCGGTACTGGGTGTTCAGGCCGAGACCCTTCGTCAATTTGGTGCCGTCAGCGAGCAAACGGCAAAAGAAATGGCAGAGGGGGTAAGAACCCTTCTGGGAGCAGATTTTGCCCTTTCCACAACGGGAATCGCCGGCCCAACCGGAGGGACAAAAGAAAAACCCGTTGGATTGGTGTTCATCGGTTTTTCCGATGGCACAACGACTACGGCAAAAAAATTTATTTTCTCCAACGATCGTCTGGCAAATAAGGAACGCTCATCCTACGCCGCCCTTGAATTCCTCCGCCGTCACATACAAAAAATTATTTGATAATAGTAAATTAATTATTTAAATTATTAAATGATTCGGTCATTTATTGCAATTGAAATTCCCGATTTTATTCGGTCTCACATTGCCGATCTGCAGGATGAAATGCGCCGGTTTCATGCCCATGTGAGTTGGGTAAACTCCGGAAATATTCATGTCACACTGAAATTTTTGGGTGACATTCGGGAATCGCTTGTTCCGCAGATTGGAGATGTGCTGGGTGAAATTTCTTCTCACACGCGTCCTTTTACCATTACAATTGAAAACCTGGGATTTTTCCCGAATGCGAAGCGGCCACGGGTGTTGTGGGTGGGAGTGACGGACCGGCAGCAGCTCAAAACTCTCTACAACGAAATCGAAGACGGCCTGTCTCACCTGGGTTTTAGCCGGGAAAAAAGAGGTTTTACACCCCATCTCACCATTGGCCGCGTCCGACATCCCGGCGGAATAGAGGAGGTGGTTGCCCGAATGCAAACCCTCTCTTTTCAACCGGGATCGTTTGAGGCAAAAGAGGTAGTGCTGATCAGAAGCACTTTAAAGCCCACGGGGGCTGTCTATAATCCCCTTGGACGATTCGAATTTAATGGGGACTGAAATCACTTAAATAACCCTGGAAGGAAGAACATGGCAAACGAAAAAGAGGAAAAGTTAAAGGCGTTAGATTTGGCGATTTCTCAAATTGATCGCCAGTTTGGAAAAGGCTCGATTATGCGTCTGGGAGCCGATCGGGTGATTCCGGATATTGAGGTCATTCCGACGGGCTCCATTGCATTGGATGCAGCTCTTGGTGTGGGCGGAGTTCCACGGGGCCGAATTATCGAGATTTTCGGACCGGAGTCCTCCGGAAAGACCACATTGTCACTTCATATCATCGCGGAAGCGCAAAAGGCCGGTGGACTGGCTGCGTTCATCGATGCCGAGCACGCTCTGGATGTCAAATACGCTCACAACCTGGGTGTGGATACAGATAACCTGCTCATTTCGCAGCCGGATACGGGCGAGCAGGCCCTCGAAATCACGGAAACCCTGGTGCGGAGCGGCGCCCTGGACTTGATTGTGGTCGATTCTGTTGCCGCGCTGGTTCCCCGGGCAGAGATTGAAGGTGAGATGGGGGATGCCCAGATGGGACTTCAGGCCCGGCTCATGTCGCAGGCCATGCGTAAACTGGCGGGAGCAATTTCAAAGGCCAAAACCAGCGTCATCTTTATTAATCAGATTCGCGAAAAAATCGGCGTGATGTTTGGGAATCCCGAAACCACCACCGGTGGGCGGGCGCTGAAATTTTACACCACCATCCGAATGGATATTCGGCGGATCGCATCGTTAAAAAGCGGCGACAGTATTGTGGGTAACCGCACGCGCGTGAAGGTGGTGAAAAATAAGGTAGCTCCGCCGTTTCGGGAAGCGGAGTTCGACATCATGTACGGCACAGGCATTTCCCACGTGGGAGAACTGATTGATCTGGCTGTGGAGAAAAAAATCATTCAGAAAAGCGGGGCCTGGTATTCCTACGGAGACGAAAGACTGGGACAGGGGCGCGAAAATGTGCGGATGTTCCTCAAAGAAACGCCTGAGATGTTGAAGGAAATTGATGAAAAAGTCAGGCGGGCTCTGGGCCTTATTCCCGAAAAAGAGGGGGAAACAAAGGCACCCGGCGCAGAATAAATTCCTGTTGCTTTCAAACAGGATTTGCTTGAAACAGGGTCTGAACGAAAACACCATGTGCACCTGATGGGTTGCCGGCGCAAGGTGTATGGGCACATTCACCGATCTCCGGAAACTTTGCAGCACCAGTAGTCATTCACGACGCATTGTGTTTCGTTCGGACACGAAACAGGGCCTTTCGTTGGAAGATCATTTAAAAAAAACCATTACGAAAATAGAACAGCAAAAGGGACGCAAAGATCGTGTCTCTATTTTTTTAAATGGGGAATTTGGTTTTGGGATTCACCAGAATTTACTCATCGATTTGGATTTATTTCGCGGCAAAAGTCTGAGTGAAGAAGAAATTACTGAAATCCTGAAAACCGAAGAACGTGCCTCTGCCAAGGAAAAGGCGTTTCGTTGGTTGTCGTACCGGAGCCACAGTCAGAAGGAAATTGCGCAGAAGCTGCAGCGGGCTAAATTCAGCCAGGACACGATTGAATGGACACTCGCGGAACTTAACAGGCTGAAATTTCTGGATGATGAAGGGTTTGCGCGGATGTACGCGCACGACCGGCTGCTCAAGCGGCCCATTGGCAAGCGGCTTCTTAAACGGGAGCTTCAGCAAAAGGGCATCAACCCGGAAACGGCGGATCGGGTTGTGGAAGAGGCCTATTCGGAAAAATCAGAGGCGGAGCTGGCAGAGACTCTTTTGAAAAAAAAGGCACGGGCGTATGCCCGATTTGAGCCTCAGAAGGCCCGTCAAAAGGCGGCTAATTTTTTGGCCCAGCGGGGATTTGGCTGGGACGTCATTTCGGAAGCGCTTGAAAAATTTAAAACATGAAAATCACCCAAAGAAAGAGAGGTAGGAATGAAAAACCGGTTGTCCTGGTTTGGAGCCGGCGTCTTGCTGGCTGTTCTGAATCTGATCGTGTTTGCACGGGTTGTTACCAATCGGCCGATAGGTGCGTCAACCACGTATCCGTACCTGGCTGATCTATTGGCTGGTTTAAAAAACAGCGCCTATTTTTTGAAAATTCAAACGCCGGGGCACTGGGAGATGATTTTCCTGCTGGGTGCTTTTTTGGCCGGATTGGTGGCCTCTCTCGCATTTGGTGATTTTAAGCTCACCTCCATTCACGAACGCTGGAAAAAACACAAAGGCGATTCCTCGGCCGTTCGGCTGATCTGGGCCTTTGTGGGCGGATTTATTCTGATTTTTGGCGCCCGGATGGCCGGCGGCTGCACCAGCGGACACATTCTGTCCGGCGGAATGCAGATGGCTGTCAGCAGCCTGGTTTTCGGCCTGTTTGTCGTGGTCGGGTTAATTGTGACGGGAAAAATCTTTTATAAAAAATAGAGGATTTCAAAATGTTTCTGACGATTTTAATTTTGGGATTTTTGTTTGGTTTGATTTTACAGCGGGCGCGGCTGAATACCTTTGACACAATCGGCGGATTTGCCATGTTGGAAGATTTGACGGTCGCAAAAGCCTTGTTGGTAGCCGTCGGCGTGGGGGCTATTCTCTTAAGCCTTGAAATCTGGTTGGGATGGGCCTCCTTTCATGTCAAGCCTCTGATTGTGGGCGGGGTGGTGGCAGGCGGTTTGATTTTCGGTGCCGGAATGGCGATTTTGGGCTACTGCCCGGGAACACTGGCAGTTTCGCTCGGCGAAGGCGCGATCGACGCCTTTGTGGGCATCCTGGGGGGTCTGTTTGGCGGATTGGTTTTTACCTGGCTTTTTCCCGGGATGAAATCGATTCTGGGTCCCAATTTGGGAAAACTTTCGATCGGCAGCCTTCTGGGAGGGCATCCGGCCGTCAATTTTGTTGCGGCGCTGGTTGTGGGAGGTGTTTTCATTTGGTTTGCATTTTACCTGGATGGAATCGAAAAAAAGCGGATAAAAAATTAATGTTCATTTATTTGATTGATTTTAATCCCTAAAATTTTATATTTTTTAAACAGTTGTTTTTGGCCTGAATAATTCATTAGCCACAAAGTCACGAAAACACAAAGGTATAATAAATAAAAAGATAAATAAATATTCATTAAAACAGAAAAACATGCAGGACGAACTGAGTTTCAAATAACCAATTATTCTAATCGGTATAACCTTCGTGATTTAGGGTCTTCGTGGCGAAAATTTATGAATAATGCAGGTTGAGAAGAGAAAACGGTTTTATTCATGAGAAAAGGATTGTTGTTTTTATGAATTCAAAGGAAATTCGTCAGTCGTTTTTGGATTATTTCAAAAGCAAAGATCATAAAATTGTTCCCAGTGCACCGGTGGTTCCCATCGATGATCCCACCCTTCTGTTTACAAATGCCGGAATGAATCAATTCAAGAAGATATTCCTGGGATTGGAGAAACCTGACTATCCGCGTGTGGCCGATTCTCAAAAATGCATTCGCGTCAGCGGCAAGCACAACGATCTGGAAGAGGTGGGGAAAGACACCTACCATCACACCTTTTTTGAAATGCTTGGAAACTGGTCGTTTGGGGACTACTACAAAAAAGAGGCTATTGCCTTTGCCTGGGAGCTTCTCACGGAGGTGTGGAAACTTCCGAAGGAAAAGCTCTGGGTCACCGTGTACAAAGACGATGACGAAGCGGAGCAACTCTGGAAAACAACAACCGATGTGGCCGCGGGCCAGGTCCTTCGATTTGGGGAAAAGGAGAATTTTTGGGAAATGGGTGAAACCGGTCCCTGCGGTCCGTGTTCTGAAATTCACATCGATCTGGGTCCCGGGCACTGTGACAAACAGGGCGTGCCGGGGCACGTGTGTCAGGTAAACGGGGATTGCAGCCGTTACATCGAGCTCTGGAATCTGGTTTTCATCCAGTATAATCGACAGGAAGACGGAAGCCTGAACGAATTGCCGTCCCGGCATGTGGACACCGGAATGGGTTTCGAGCGAATTGTGGCGGTTTTACAGGGCGTCCCTTCCAATTACGACACCGATTTGTTCCAGCCGATTATTCAGGCAATCTCTGAGCTTTCTGGTGTGGCGTATCCGGGTCCCGATGGCGGTGTAGCACACCGGGTAATTGCAGATCATGTGCGCGCCCTCAGCTTTGCGATTGCCGATGGGGCCCTGCCGTCTAACGAAGGGCGCGGCTATGTACTCAGGCGTATCCTCCGGCGGGCCGCCCGCTACGGACGCAAGCTGAACATGAAAGAACCATTTATTTACAAACTGGTTCCTGTTTTGGTAGATGTAATGGGCGAGGCGTATCCGGAATTACGGGAAAAACACCAGTTTGTGTCCATGGTAATTCAATCGGAAGAAGAAAGCTTTGGAAATACGCTGGATCGCGGGATTGAAATCTTTGAAAAAACAGCAGCCGATTTGAAAAAGAATAACCAGACCCAATTTCCCGGATTTGCTGCCTTCCGTCTGTACGACACCTACGGATTTCCTCTGGACTTGACCCAGCTGATGGCTGAAGAACAGGGCCTTACGGTGGATTACGAGGGTTTTGAGAAGGCCATGGCGGAGCAGCGAAAACGAGCCAAAGAGGCCCAAAAATTTAGGTACGAAGCGCACGAGTTTTTCAAAGAAGGAGAAACCAGTCCCCACTCCGAATTTGTCGGTTATGAAAAATTAAAAGAAACCGTTCATCTGGTTGCTTTTTCTGGAAATGAATTTCTCCTGGACAAAACCCCGTTTTACGGAGAGTCCGGCGGCCAGGTGGGAGATACGGGTGTGGTTTACACCCCGGATGGGCATTTCAGGGTGAGGGTTGTGGACACCCAGAAAAGCGGAAATATGATTATTCATATTGGCAAAATCGAGCGCGGAAGTTTCGAAGATGTGAAGAACAAAGAGCTTATTGCCGAAGTTGACCGCGAGCGGCGGAAATCTATCGCCAGAAATCACACCGCCACCCACTTGCTTCACAAGGCCTTGCGAACCGTTCTCGGAGGGCATGTTCACCAGGCGGGTTCGCTGGTAGCTCCCGATCATTTGCGCTTCGATTTGACGCACTTCGAACGAATTGCCGCGGAACAATTGGATGAAGTTGAGCGCCTGGTCAATGAAGCCGTTCGGGAAAATTACAGGGTGGAGGTTTTAACGCTTCCTTACAATGAGGCGAAAAAACTCGGAGCAGTAGCCCTGTTTGGTGAAAAATACGGGGATATTGTGCGGGTTATAAAAATTGACGACTACAGCATGGAATTCTGCGGGGGAACACATCTTAACTTTACCGGAGAAATTGGCTATTTCCGGATTTTGTCTGAGTCCAGTGTGGCTTCCGGCGTGCGCCGCATTGAGGCGGTTACGGGAGTGGCGGCCGATGAACTGCTTCGCCGGGAAAAACACGAGTTGGAGGCGTTACGCCAGAAATTGGCCGCCACAGCGGAGGATTCCGTTCAGCGGTTAGAACAGGTCCTTCAGGAGAAAAAGGCTCTGGAAAAGGAGCTTCTGAATGCCCAGCTCAAGCTTGCCCAAACTGAATTGGACAGCCTCGTTCAACAGTCCGAAGAAGTGGATGGTTTTAAAGTGGTTGCCAACCGCCTTCCTGTGGGAACCGTGGGCGAGCTGAAGCAGATCGGCGATGTGCTGCGCAGCAAATTAAAATCCGGTGTGGGTGTACTGGGGTCTGAAATTAATGGCAAACCGTTTCTCCTCTGTGTAGTAACGGATGATTTGATCCAAACAAAGAAACTGAAAGCAGGGGATGTGGTAAAGCGCCTGGGAAAATACATTGGCGGCGGTGGCGGCGGCAATCCAAGAATGGCTCAGGCGGGCGGAAAAGATGTGAAAAACCTGGATAAAGCTCTTCAGAAAACACGCGATGTTGTTCTGGAATTGCTGGGATAGTTTGACAATTAATTTAGAGGAAAGAGGATTTGCCGCAGAATAATGAAAGGCCTATAAATTTCGTTTAGGCCCTGCAGTAAACTTGAGCCCAGAGGGTTTTAGAATGAAAGAAAGAATTTGAATTCTTAACATTTAATCGTGAGCAAATGGCTTGATAACGAGGCAGGAAATTGACAAGGACCTACGAGAAGCTGTTAAAAATATGTGAAGACAGGGGGGCTGGCTATTTTGTGCTTTTTGATCCGGATAACTATGCTCGGGATAAAGTGGGTGAACATGCAGCTCTGGCGGAAGAGTCCGGTGTGGATGCCATTCTGGTCGGAGGAAGCCTTCTTTTCGACAATCACTTCAACGCGTTTATCAAAAAGGTGAAAGAATACACGCACCTGCCGGTTATTATTTTCCCGGGAAGTTCCCGGCAGATTTCCCCGTATGCGGATGCCATTTTGTTTCTGTCCCTGATCAGTGGTAGAAATTCCAACTACCTGATCGGTGAACAGGTTATTGCCGCCCCGATTATTCGGGCGTTGAAACTGGAACCCATTTCTACCGGCTATGTTCTGGTGGAATCGGGGAATACAACCACGGTGGAGTATTTGAGCGGAACCCGTCCCATTCCCCGCAACAAGGCCGAAATCGCGGTCGCCCATGCTCTGGCGGCCGAGTACCTGGGGATGAAAATGCTCTATTTTGAAGCGGGAAGCGGGGCAGAATTTTCGGTACCCACGGACATGATTCAAGCCGTTTCAGACCAGACGCGTTTGCCGATAATTGTTGGCGGGGGTATCCGGACTCCGGAAGAAGCTCATGAAAAGGTTCAGGCTGGGGCCTCTTTCATTGTAACCGGAAATATCCTGGAGAGAAAGCATGACCCGGATTTACTCCATGCGTTTTCCGATGCGGTCCACAAAGTGTAAACCCTAAAAGAGAGATTGCAGAAAGCGGTTTTTTTATGATTATTGATATTCACTCTCATATTCTTCCGGCCTATGACGACGGCGCAATGGATGAGGAAATGACGCGGAAAATGCTCCATCAAGCCTTTGAAGGCGGAACCCGGGAGATTGTTTCAACCTCTCATATTTTGAGCAATGCGGATTATAACCGGCAGTCTGAAATTTTCGAAAAATTTGAACGGGTGAAAAAAATTGCGCAGCAAGACCATCTGGACATGAAATTTCATCTGGCATCGGAAATTTACATGCACCCGGATACCGTTGTGGACCAGCAAATTTCAACGTTCAACAACAATAGAAAATACATGTTGGTGGAGTTCTCCCTTCGCACCATTCCGGAATTTGTTCCGGAAATGCTTTTTAATTGGGTCATGGCCGGTTACCAGCCTATTTTAGCCCATCCGGAACGGAACCTGAAGATTTTTAATACACCGGCCTATGCGTACAAATTTGCTCAAATGGGGGTTTTGCTTCAAATGAATGGCGGAAGCCTTTTGGGGATTTTTGGGGAACGGGCGAAAACCGTGGCTCACGATTTAATGGATCACAATCTCATTCATTTTATTGCCAGTGACGGCCACAATGTGGATTCCCGTCCCATTTTTCTGGGAGATGTGTTCCAGTATGTGGCTGACCACTGGGGAGAAGACCGGGCCGTGGAGCTGATGGAAACAAATCCGCGAAAAGCCATTCGAGCCCAAAAAATTGACATCCCCGAACCGATTCCGTTTACCGAAAACACGAAAAAACCCAATAAAATTCGAAATTTCTTACAAAAATTAGGATTGAGCAGCACATGACATCTGAATTTGAAAATCGATTTGCAGAGCTGGCCCGAACCCAGTTGAAAGCGAGTGCAGAAACCAAATTGAAAATGGTTGACGCCTGTCTTCCGCAGATTTTGGAAGCGGGATACGAAATCGCCAGTCGCCTAAAATCCGGGGGGACGCTGTTCCTTTGCGGAAACGGCGGCAGCGCAGCCGATTCTCAGCATCTGGCTGCAGAACTGGTTAGCCGCCTGCGAATGGAACGGGCGGCCATTCCGGCGCTTGCCCTTACGACCGACACGTCCGTGCTGACGGCCATGGCCAATGATTACGATTACACCCAAATCTTTTCGCGACAGGTAGAAGCGTTTGGGAAAAAGGGGGACATTCTTCTGGGAATCAGCACCTCTGGCGGCTCCAAGAATGTCATTGAAGCCATGAAAATGGCACAGGAAAAGGGGCTGTACCGCATTGGTTTGTTGGGAAAGGACGGCGGAAAATTACGGGATTTTGTGGACACCGCAATTATTGTTCCCAGTTCCGACACGCAGCGTATTCAGGAAGGGCACATTACCATCGGCCACATTTTGTGTGACATTGCTGAACAGTTTCTCTTCGGGGGTAAATAAAGGTGACATACGCTTCGGCAGCGAAAAAACCGGTACTGCCCTCAAATGTGTGGGATAAAATCGGTCTGTTTTTCCTGTATGTCATGGCCTTTTTTATTCCCTTTTCAATTGCCGGGGAAGAAAGCGCCTATGCACTTTTGGCACTCGTCTGGCTTTTTGTCTGGGCAAAAAACAGAAAACTGCCAGCCTTTAAAACGGAATTGGAACGTCCTCTTCTGGTTTTGGTCCTGATTCTGATCGTAGCGTCCGTTTTTTCGATTCACCCCGCTGAAAGCTTTTACAATTTGCGCAAGCTCTTTTTTATCCCGCTGATTTACATCCTGCCGGCTTTTATTCGGACAAAGGAACGCCTCTGGCGCGTGGTCCACATCATGCTGCTGATGGCCCTCCTTACTGCGGGATATGGCATTGTCAAATACCTTGTCACCAGCTGGACGAAAGTAATTGCCACGCAGTCCACAACAATGACGTGGGGCGCGCTGTCCGTGTTTTTTGTGCTTTTTTGGGTGGGACTGCTGGTCGGGATTCCCTCAAAAAAATGGAAGGTGGCCTACGCACTGGCGGCACTTCCTCAGTTGGTGGCACAGGTTTTTTCCTACGTCCGCGGATCGTATCTTGGGCTGTTGACCGGTCTGATTGTTCTGGGGTGGATTCGGAGCCGCAAGCTGATTGTGTATTTTCTGATTTTTCTGGTTGGCATCTACTTTCTGTTTCCGGGATCCATCCACCACCGGGTGAAAAGCATTACGAATTTGAAGGTGCACAGCACTCAGGTGCGACTGACCCAGTGGCGGGATGCCGTACCCATGTTAAAAGATCATCCCATTGTGGGTTTCGGCTGGGTGGATTTGGGCGACATCCATCGGAAATATGCTCCGCCCGGAGCCGATCTCACAGACGGTGCCTACACCATCGGCCACTTTCACAACAATTTGGTTATGATGGCCATGATTGCGGGTGTGCCGGGTTTGGCCGCCTTTATCTGGTTGTTTATTTGCATTCTGGTTGTCCTTTACAAGAATTATGCCCGAATTCCGGAGAGCAAGGCTTTTCTAAAATCCGTAGCCGTCATTGGGTTCATTTCGGTGGCAGGGTTTCTGATTAACGGGCTTTTCGACTGGCTTTTTGGAGATGAAGAAGTCTTTATTCTTCTGTTTTTTACAATAGGCCTGGCGATCAGTGCCTATCGTATTCATTTTTCGGGGGAATGAGTTCATTTTTGTTTTATGAGGAAATGCCGCGACGATGTTTGGTTTTTTGAATAGCTCTATCCTGATAGGTCTTCTGGCCGTTACGCTTCCGTTCCTTATCCATTTGTTGAACCGACAAAAAACCAGGAAGGTGGAGTTCAGTTCACTACGGTTTCTGAAAATGCTCCAGCACAAGAAGATGCGCCGGATGAAACTCCGCCAGTGGTTGTTGCTTATTTTGCGCGCGTTGATTATTGCCATGCTTGTACTGGCCTTTGCGCGTCCGACCATTAAAACGCGGTCCTTTTTACTGAAGGGTTCCAATGTTCGGACGACGGCCGTCATCCTTTTGGATAATTCCATGAGCATGGGGACGGATACGGAACAGGGACAGTTGTTCCAATTGGCCCGGAAGGCGGCCCTCAGAGTGGTGCAAAATCTCCAAGATGGAGACGAAATCGTGCTTTTGTCTCCGACTCCCGAACCCGCACTTCATCTGAAGAAAAATTTCTTTTCGGTTTCGAAAGTAAAGGATATTTTGAAGAAGGAACCACTGACCGCGTATCCGGGGAAAATGGGAGAGGCCATTCGGGAAGCGGTCGGAATTCTTCAAAAATCAATAAATCCCAATAAAGAGTTGTACATCATTTCGGATTTCCAGCGTTCCAATTTTCCAAAGGCGTTGAAGCCGCTTCAAACGTTTCCCGATATTCGAACCTACATTTTCTTTTTGAAAACGACCACACAGCCCAACCTGGGTTTTACGGGGGTAAAACTGCTTGATCAAATTATTGAGCCGGGACGCCCGGTAAAATTCCAGGCAAGCGTAAAAAATTACGGCAGCGAAAATGCTCCCGATCGTCTGGTGCAGGTTTTTCTGTCGGGGAAACGCGTAGCGCAGAGCAGCCTTTCGCTGGATGCACAGGCAACTCGGCCGGTAATTTTTGGCGTAACCCCTGAGACCAGCCGCTTTCAGGAAGGCAAGGTGGAAATCGATGATGATCCGCTTTTGCAGGACAATGTGGCCTATTTTACATTTTTTGTGCCGGATAAAGTGAACATTTTGTTGATTGGGTCCCCCCAGGAAACACGGTTTGTACGTTTGGCACTTCTGCCTAAGAAAGAGCAAAAAACGATATTTACAATTACGGACGTTGCCACCTGGAATCCGGCAAGGATTTCGATCGACGACAAGCAGGTTGTAATTCTTGTGGATCCTCCGCCGTTTCAAGCAGTCCAGCGGGATCGCCTCCGGCGTTATCTTCAAAATGGAGGCCGCCTGGTGTTTATTCCGGGAGCCGCAATGGATCTCAAATTGGTGAATGAAAATTTTCTGACGCCGCTGGAACTACCCGTTTTCAAAGAAACAATCGGCCGCCCGGCTCAAACACACTCGTTCCTGAGCTGGGGGAGTATCGACTTCAACCACCCGATATTTCAGGGGATGTTTCGCGAGAAAAAGCCCGTAATTGATTCGCCGCATTTTTATCTGGCCCTGAAAATGGATCCGACAAAGAAGAGCAAGGAAATCATTCAATATCGAAACGGCTTCCCGTTTCTGATGGATTGTCCGGTGGGAAAAGGACATGTTTTTTTATTCACAAGCGGGGTTAATCCGGAGTGGTCGGACTGGGCTTTTACACCCATTTTTGCACCGCTGATGTATCGAACCGTGAGCTATTTGTCTTCAATGGGAAATTTGCAGGCGGTGGCGCACAAGGTAGGCGAGCCGATTGAATTCTCCGTGAATGAAAGCGATCAGCGAATCGTCATAAAAAAACCGGATGGAACGGAAGTTGATGTGCGGCCGGTTTTTCGAGGGGGGAGCGGTCTGGTTACGTTCAGGAATACCGATGAGCCGGGAATCTACACCCTGTTTGAAGGACGGGAAAAAAAGAAGACCTGGGCGGTTAATACGGATCCCGTGGAATCAAATTTGGAACAGCTTACCCCTCGCGAAGTTAAAAAAATACTGGGGAAAAATGTGTGGGAATTGTCTCTCAATGGGAATTTTTCTCAAAAGATCAAGGAATCGCGTTTTGGAAGAGAACTGACCCCCTATTTTCTCTACTTAGCATTTATTTTATTGGTGTTGGAAATGATCCTGGCGCGTACGACACCGGGAAAGAACGATCAAACAAAGGAGGAATTGCCCTAAAAAATTTATGAAAATCTTGCATTCAATCCAACAGGAAACACAAAAAGCGCGCGAAAAAGCCGTCTTGGTGGGAACGCGTGCGCCCTTCCAGCTGCGCTGGGAGGTGGAAGATTATATGGATGAACTGGCTCTGCTGGCGGATACGGCCGGCGCGGATGTGGTGGGCCGGATGATACAGGACCGCCGAAGCGCCGACCCCACGTACTTTATTGGAAAAGGAAAAGCATCACTGCTTTCGAGTCTGGTTTCACAGTTGGAGGCAAACCTTGTGATTTTTGATGATGATCTTTCTCCTGCTCAGGTTCGCAATCTGGAAAATGTAACCCATGTGAAGGTTCTGGATCGAAGTGCGCTGATCCTGGATATTTTTGCCCGGCGTGCAAAAACACGGGAAGCACGAACCCAGGTGGAACTGGCACAGTTGCAGTACTTGCTGCCGCGGCTTACCCGCCGCTGGACGCACCTCTCCCGACAGGAGGGCGGAATCGGTACCCGCGGTCCGGGCGAAACCCAGCTGGAAGTGGACCGCCGACTGATTAAAAAACGCATCTCTGCATTGTCCGATGAACTGGAGAAAATTGAAAATCAGCGAAAAACCCGGCGGAAGGGCCGCAAGGAGGTCTTTAAGATTGCACTGGTCGGTTACACGAATACCGGAAAATCGACCCTGTTGAACATCCTTTCGGGTTCGCACGTAACCGTTGAAAACCGGCTGTTTGTGACCCTGGATCCTACCGTTCGATCGGTTCGGCTGAACCCGCGGCAAAAATTGCTTTTGATTGATACGGTGGGTTTTATTCGCAAATTGCCGCACCATCTGGTGGCCTCTTTTAAAAGCACGCTCGAGGAAACCACCTCGGCCGATATGCTGCTGCATGTGGTCGACATCAGTCATCCGCAATTTAGGGAACAGATTGCCACGGTTAAGCACGTGCTTCAGGAGTTGGGGATCGGCCAAAAACCGGTGCTTTTTGTTTTCAACAAAGTCGATCTTTTGGAAGACCGCAAGCGGATTGCGTACGTGAAGAAACATTTTCCCAACAGCGTTACGATTTCTGCCGTCAGGGGCATCTTTTTGAACGACCTGCGTCAGAAACTGCTCTCTTTTATTGAAGAACAATTCTACGAAACGGATGTCTCCGTCGATCCGGAGAGCAAGGACATCATTTCCGATATTTATCGGGAAACGGTGGTTTTGGGAAGTGATTATGTGAACGGCGATCTGGTGTTGCACGTTCGCGCCCGTCATGGCCAGATTGAAGCCATCTGGCAGCGAAATCGGGAAAGGGGCTCGTCCGATCTTGAAACGGTTGCCCTTAACGAAAACTAAGGATAGAAGCTTTCGGAAGGCTGCGTGGACCATACAAAGGAAAAAATATGACGACTGATTTAAAGAAAGCAATCAAACAATTTGTACAGGAGCTAACCCCCAAACTGATCGAAATTCGCCGGCATATTCACGAACATCCGGAGTTGTCGTACCAGGAGTACGAAACAATGGAGTATGTTTCGACGATTTTATCCGATTATGGTATTCCTCATCAGAAAGGTGTGGCCAATACGGGAGTAGTGGCTCTCGTCGAAGGTGAAAAGCCGGGGAAGGTAGTTGCCATACGCGCGGATATGGATGCCCTGCCTATTGAGGAAAAAAATGATGTGCCCTACAAATCGCAGAATCCCGGAATCATGCATGCGTGCGGGCACGACTCCCACACAACCGTTGCTCTGGGAGCGGCCATTATACTCAATCATTTTAAGTCCCACATCCAGGGAAGCGTTAAATTCATTTTTCAGCCGGGTGAAGAAAAAAATCCCGGTGGGGCTTCCCTGATGATCAAAGCCGGTGCGCTGGAAAATCCCAAAGTGGACATGATTTTTGGACTGCACAGCGATCCCCGTTTCCGCCCGGGGGATATTGGCTATCGCTACGGGGCCATGATGGCGGAGCCCGACGAAATCCGCATCAAAATAAAGGGGAAAAGCGGTCACGGAGCCGCTCCTCACCTTACGGTGGATCCCATTGTCATCGCGGCCGAAGTGGTTATGGCTCTGCAAAAAATTCCAAGCCGAATGGTGGATCCCAATGAAAAAATTGTGGTGACCATTGGGAAAATCGAGGGGGGCCATGCGACAAATGTAATTCCGGATGAGGTGAACATGCTGGGAACGGTTCGGACACTGAACCCCGAAATCACACAACAGATTCCTGAAATGATGGAACGGATTTTGAAGGGAATTACCAGCGCCTATGGGGCCGATTACGAATTGAAATACGATTTCGGTTACCCGGTTTTGATGAATGATGAGTTGGCCACGGATATTTTGGTCGAAGCGGGGAAAGAATTTTTGGGGCCGGAACACGTCAAAGAGGTGCCTAAACCCAGCATGGGCGGCGAAGATTTTTCATTCTATTTGCAAAAGGTTAAAGGTACATTTTATCGATTGGGT
Source organism: Calditrichota bacterium (assembly GCA_013151735.1). NCBI lineage: Bacteria > Pseudomonadati > Calditrichota > Calditrichota bacterium. Next base: position 79,037 of record JAADHR010000199.1, read on the forward strand.
ACAGGAAATCCGGAAAAGGGAATTACCGAATACTGGCACAATTCACGGTATAACATCGATGAAGACGCTTTACCCGTGGGGGCCGGATTTATGGCCTATCTCGCATTGAAAACACTTCAAAACTTGTAGGGACTGCTCATGAAGAACGATGTCCTTTGGGGAACAGTAAGCGCATTATTTTTCATTCTTTTCCTGATTGCAGGAAGCGCCCCCGCCCATTCACAAACACGGTCCTTTATTCAGGGTACCAACCCAAAATACGAAGTTGGGGATTGGATTAGCTACACGGACACCCGCACCGTACAGTCGATCGCCGTCGGAAATCGGTTCATCTACTTTGCAACAACCGGGGGCATTGCCCGCTACGACTTCTACGGGGATCGTTGGGTAGAGCCCTTTACCTTGAGCGACGGACTTCCTGACAACAATATTCAGACGGTTGCTTTTGATTTCGAAAGCGGTTCCCTTTATTGCACCACTGCCCTGGCTCTTTGCGTCAGGGATCCGGCCTCCAGACGGTGGACGAATTACAGCTATCGGGAAATCGGGGTGGGAAACCAAAGAGTACATTCCATTGGTTTTGATCAGAATTACATTTACCTGATTACGACGGGCAACAGGGCCTTAAAAGGAAATCGGAACAGCAGCACCTTCACTCCGGTGTCTTTGAAGGAGATTACGCAGGTTCCGGCGGATTCCATTTCCTGGTTCGGAAAATTTGGCTTTAAATCGATGGCTCTTCCTAATTTTTTGATGAATTCCTCCTTGCTCTTTTTCCCGGATGCCAGTCATCCCTATTTTCAGGATGTGAATGATCGAAATTTTGAGGTGACGTATTACGTGGAAGATCCCTGGCAGACCCTCTGGCTGGGAACCCGGGGGTTGGGAAGCGCAAAAGCGAACATGCGCACCAATTTTTTGGAAATGCTTCCCTTCGGCTTACTTCAGAAAAATGTAAATGCCATAGCCACCGAAGGCAGCGACATGTGGATCGGGGGGATAGATCAGACAGATGAAATCCAGGGCATTACACACTGGAATCGAAAAACCGGCCAGTGGGATTATTACGAGGGTCGCTACATTACGGGCCTTCGTTCTGATGATGTTACGTCTATTGCCCCGGACGGCCGCTACATTTGGTTCGGTACGCTGGACGGCCTTTCACGATTGGACTCCAAGAAAAACAATTGGGACAGTTTTACGATTTTCAACGGATTACAAAACAGTCAGATTTACGATGTGGTTTTGGATTCCCAATATGTTTGGGTGGCAACAAAAGACGGCCTGGATCGGATCAAGAAAACACGCTCCGGACGGGACACACTCATCGTGAAACACATCACCCGGCCGCAGGATCGGGTAACCGTGTACGATCTTGAAATGGACGGCGACTTACTCTGGGCCGCTACCAACTATGGTGTTTATGTGTACAATAAGAAAAATCAAAAAGGGGGATATTATTATGGTGCCGACGGGCCGGGAAATGCCCCTGTTTATTCGGTTTCGGTCAGTGGAGATGAGGTCTGGTTTGCCACAAATTATGGCGTGGAAGTCTACAATAAAACGTTGAAAAAATGGCTGGGTCCGCCGGAGCGGTATTTTGTCCCCGGGGTGGAGATTCTGACCATCCGGGCCACATCCAAGGCTGTTTGGCTGGGCACCACAAACGGGGTTCTGAAATACAGTAAGCGCCGGAAATTCTGGCGGAAATTTAATCAAATTGACGGACTTTTGGATCAGCGTGTGCAATTTATTCTCCCGGATGGTGATTATATTTGGTTTGGTACCCGGGAGGGGATGACACGGTTTTATTGGAATGCCCCCTACCGCATCGATTAACCCGCTTCACGCAAATAATCCCGATCGGTTTGGCAAATCTGAAAAGGGGGACCAACCTGCAGCAGGCTTTCGGGGAAGAATCCATTTTTATTCACTTGGAAAAATGAGACGGCGATACCCATTTGGGTGAATCATCAAGTTTAGAGGAGCGACATGACAGAAGACAAAAGAGGCCGGCAGTTCCATATCGCCACGCCAGAAGAGATCAAATCGGGACAGGTTGTGGACGTTTACTTTTCGCGGACAAAGGAGATCCTTGAGGCGGAGAAGAAAGACAAACACGTGGTGGCTGAGTTTGTGGTCAAGCGCTTTCCGGAAGGTCGTACCTGGGGTGTATTTGCCGGTCTGGAGGAAGTGGTGTACCTGCTCCGGGATTTAAATATTCAGGCATGGGCCATGCCGGAGGGCACCGTTTTTCGGGAAAATGAGCCGGTTTTGGTGATTGAGGGAAATTACCTGGATTTTGGTCTGTACGAGACCGCCATTTTGGGGCTGCTGTGTCAGGCATCCGGTGTGGCCACAAAAGCGGCGCGGTGTAAAAAGGCTGCCGGCGAAAAAACCGTGCTCAGCTTTGGCGCCCGCCGCATGCATCCGGTGCTGGCGCCCATGATTGAGCGCAACGCCTACATCGGCGGATGTGACGGCGTGGCCGTCATCAAAAGCGCGGAATTGCTGGGAATCCCGCCCGCAGGGACCATTCCCCACGCGCTGATTTTAATTTTAGGGGATACCGTGGAAGCGGTCAAAGCCTTCGACCGCGTCATTGATCCCAAAGTGGCGCGTGTGGCTTTGATTGACACCTTTACCGACGAAAAATTCGAGTCCGTGCGCGTGGCCGAGGCCATGAAGGGAAACCTTTTCGGCATTCGTCTGGATACGCCGGGTTCGCGGCGGGGGGATTTTCTGAGCATTTTAAAAGAAGTGCGGTGGGAGCTGGATTTGCGCGGTTTTAAGGATGTGAAAATCTTCGTTTCCGGCGGCATCGATGAAAACAAAATTCCCGAATTAAACGAAGTGGTGGACGCCTACGGGATTGGGACCTCCATCAGCAGCGCGTCCGTGCTGGATTTTGCAATGGATATTGTGGAAATTGAGGGCGTGCCCATAGCCAAGCGGGGGAAGGCCTCGGGTCGGAAAGACGTGTACCAGTGCCCTTCCTGTCACGCTTCTGTTGTTGTGCCTTTTGGTCAGGAACCCAGGTCCGTGTGCGATTGCGGTGTGCCCTACAAACCGCTGCTCCAACCCATTTTGGACCACAAAAAATTGTTGGTCGATTTGCCGGATCACAAGGACATTCGCGCCTACGTACTGAAGCAATTACAATTCTTTCAAATGTAGAGTAGAATATTCAAAAGGAGGGCTTCAAATCTCAAGAATTGGTACACCTTAGCAGCCGCCCGAAAGAATACACCAATTGAGGAGGTACAGTACCATGAAAAACAACACAGCCAATCAAATCTTGAGAATAAGCCTGGCCTTGGGATTTCTGGTTTTTGCCGCCCATCTTTGGGCCCAGGGAATCCCGCGGAAAGCTAAAATTGCCCTTGTGTCGTTCGATTCCCGAAAGGATTGGAACCCTGCCACGACATCCGGGTTGAAGCAGGCACTGGAGGAAACGGGTTGGGTTCAGATTGTTGATTTCGAAAATTCTCCCGATTTTGTTTTTTTCATTCGTCACGCGGATACGAACACACTTCATTCCGATCTCACAGTTTTTTCCGTTGCCTTCATGCAATCGCTTCCGGCTCCCTGGTTGGACGAGTTGGCGAAAGAGGAAATTTCTTACAAACTCATGCCGGCATTTAGAAATAAAAAATTACCCAAAAACGGCAAATTCGTGCGGGAGTACGTCACGCGAGAAATGTGGAAAGAATATCGCTATTTGCTCGATTTGAGAACCTACGCGTTTAAGAAAAGAGAAGCGCCAACTTATTGGAAACAGGTTGCCAGTGACGGCCTGGCGGCTGTTTCACGCGTTTACCGAGTTCAGAAATAGCTAAAATCCCGGGCGGCTGGCTAAGGATTGGGGAGTTTTAAAAGAATCCTTGTTTTTCTGTCGAAAAAATGACTCCCAAAAATGAAAGACCGATTCAGGCCCTTTAAGTTATTCAAAACCTGTCAGATCTGTGGCTGAGGTGTTTAAAACGATTTAAAAATGTAAGAAAGGATCAATGTTGCCTACAAAAACCAGCTTGAGTCCAGGAAATAAATCATGCTAAAATTTTTTAAAAATTACCTCCAGAATTCCAGGAAAATTCTACACTCTTATGACAATCATTTGAAAAGAAAGGAAAATATTTATCTCAAAGATCGTTTGGAACAGGAATTTTACGACACAGAGGCAAAGAAATTCTTGGCCAATTTTGATGAGGCGCTTTTTCGATATGATGAGAATGAACCCATGCCTGCGAGCCATCGTTTTTTCTATTCCCTATTTTCTGAAATTCGGAATAGAAGAATTTTGGATATTGGCTGTGGTCATGGATTTACATCTGTTCGGCTGGCAAAACAAGGGGCAGACGTTTACGGAATTGATATTTCTCCAAAAATGATTGAATTGGCCCGACGGAATGCAGCGTTTAATCATGTCAGTGACAAGGTCACTTTTCAGGTAATGTCTGCTCAGGAAATGGATTTTGATTCGGATTTTTTTGATTGGGTGATAGGTTTGGGTGTTTTACATCATCTGAATCTGGAATTGGGAGGGAAGGAAATTTTTCGGGTTTTAAAAAAAGGAGGTAAGGCTCTGTTTATAGAACCTCGAATTCCGTTTAAGGAACTTATTTTTTTAAGGAGCCTTTTTCCAGTAAAATGCCTCGAATCACCAGGCGGTTCTCAATTAACAGACAAAGAAATCCGGGAACTCGGGAAGCGTTTTTCCTTAACCCAGATAAACTATTTCCTGTTCTTACGAAAGTTGAGTCGATTGCCATTTTTGGGAAAATATGCTGAGACACTCGAGAAAATTGATCAAAAAATGATCGAAAGAATGCCCTTTCTGTATAAATTTTACTGGGCCTTTGTGGTACAATTTACAAAATGAGCTGCAACGAAGATAAATAACAAAAAGAAGTAAGGGCCCCGCTGTTCGCCGGTTGCTTCGACAGGCTCAGCAACCGGTAAGGCCAAGGGCATTGAGCCTGTCGAAATGCCCGGAGTAAAAAGGTGAATGCCAATGAGCAAAGGCTATATGTACATTCTGGAATGTGCGGATGGCACGTATTATACTGGCAGCACCAAGGATTTGGAAAGAAGACTGTGGGAGCATCAAAATTCGATCGGTGCTAATTATACGAAGAAAAGACTGCCGGTGAAATTGGTTTACTATGAAGAATATAACAGAATTGACGAAGCATTTTATCGCGAAAAACAAGTGCAGGGCTGGAGTCGGAAAAAGAAACGGGCATTGATAGAAGAAAGGCAGCAGGATTTGCCTCTTTTATCCAAAAATTACACGCAGTTTGGAAAAACAGATACTGCAGAAAAGATGTAAGCGGTTGCTTCGACAGGCTCAGCAACCGGCGAGGCTAAGGGCATTGAGCTTGTCGAAATGCCCGGAGTAAAATAGAGTGCGAGAAAAAGTGCGAGCGATTACTTTGGCAAGCTCAGTGACCGGTAATAATTAACCGCCATTCCGGTGAATGTAAAAGACCAAAGAATCCCATGAAAAACACGATTCCTCGGTACCAATTTTTCGAACACACCGGCGATATGGGGCTGGAGGTTCTGGCCTCTTCGCTGAATGAACTGTTCGAATGGGCCGCCCGCGGCCTGACGGCTGTCCTGACGGAGCCCGAAACCGTTCAGCCGAAAGCGGAGCGGAACTTTTCACTCCGGGCTGATCAGTTAGACGAATTGCTCATTCGGTGGCTGAACCGGTTGAATTTCGAGTTTGAAACGGAGGGCTGGCTGTTTGCCGAGTTTCGGGTGCAGGTGAAGGAGGATTTTTCCCTGCACGCCGCAGCGCGCGGGGAACCTTTCGACCCCCAGCGGCATGAAATTCTTCGGGAGATTAAAGCGGCGACCTACCACCAATTGGTGGTAGAAAAGCGTGATGGGGTTTGGTACGCGCGTATCATTTTCGATCTTTAGATTGGGTCCCAGTTAAATCTTAAATCCAGCCTTGCGAAGGTTTCAAAACCTTCGCAAGGTTGATCATTCGCGCAAAAAAGGAGGAGAACGATGGAATTCAAGAAAATCCGCGATTACGTCTGGGAGATCCCCCGCGAGGGGAAAATGCGGGTTCCCGGGCGGATTTACGCCTCTGAGAAAATGCTGCGCGAGATTCAATCGGACGAGAGTCCGAAACAGGTCATGAATGTGGCGCATCTTCCGGGAATCGTAAAATACTCGCTGGCCATGCCGGACATCCACTGGGGCTACGGATTTCCCATCGGTGGGGTGGCCGCTTTTGACGTGAAGAACGGTATCATTTCGCCCGGCGGCGTGGGGTACGACATCAACTGCGGCGTGCGTCTGCTGCGTTCCAATCTCACCCGCGAAGATGTGCAGCCCAAAATTCGTGATCTGGTGGCTGCCATTTTTGCCCGTGTGCCCTCCGGGGTGGGGTCTAAAGGGCCGCTTAAACTGAGCGATTCAGATGGGCGTAACGTACTGGTGAAGGGTGCGCGTTGGGCGGTTGAAAAAGGTTTTGGTTCGGAAGACGATCTGGAGTTCATTGAAGAGCACGGACAAATGCCTCACGCCGACCCAGCAGCCGTGAGTGCTGAAGCCTACACGCGCGGCCGCCCTCAACTGGGCACCATCGGTTCCGGTAATCACTTTGTGGAAGTGGATGTGGTGGACGAGATCTACGACGAAACCGCTGCCCGGGCGTTTGGTCTGTTTCCGGGGCAAATTGCCGTTATTGTCCACACCGGTTCCCGGGGATTTGGCCACCAGGTGTGCGACGATTCCATTCGGAAAATGCTTCGGGCGTCGGAGAAATACGGCATCGATTTGCCGGATAAACAGTTGTGCTGTGCGCCGTTTCAATCCCCGGAAGGTCAGGAGTATTTTGGAGCGATGAATGCAGCGATCAATTACGCCTTTGCGAACCGGCAGGTCATTTCCCAGTGGATTCGTGAAGCTTTCGAAATGGGGCTCGGCCTTTCGCCCCGCGACATTGGCCTCCAAACGGTGTACGAAGTGGCCCACAACATTGCCAAGCTGGAAACCCACATTGTGGACGGCCAAGAACGTGAATTGGTTGTTCACCGGAAGGGAGCCACGCGTGCCTTTGGTCCGGGGCATCCGGCCGTGCCGGAGGCGTATCGGGATGTGGGACAGCCGGTTCTCATCCCCGGAGACATGGGGCGGTACTCCTTTGTTCTGGTGGGTACCCGGCAAGCTATGGAGGAAACGTTCGGCTCTTCCTGCCACGGAGCCGGTCGACGAATGAGCCGCCACCAGGCGAAAAAAACAGCAAAGGGGCGTGCCATTCACCGGGAGCTGGAGGACCGCGGCATCTATTCCATGGCGGCCAGCCGGGCAACGATGGTAGAAGAAATCCCGGAAGCCTACAAGGACGTAGCCGATGTGGTGGATGCGGTGGAAGGCGCGGGCATTGCCCGGAAAGTGGCCAAGTTGGTACCGATTGGCGTGGTTAAAGGATAAGTGCGGTCTTTTGTAGAGGATAAAAACGGCCCGGCTTTTCTTCCGGAATTCAGCATGGGAAAGGGTTCACAACCCAAAAATGAAAAAAAATAGGACACCCCGGCTGTTAGGCGTTTCTGCAAAAATATTGTTGCAATCCCAAAATTTTTCTTGACATCTTTGGAAAATATTCTTACAATTGAATGTCATCTTGCATTTCATTAAACCCAGTAAGGAGGGGAAAAATGGCGAACGGAGTAAACAAAGTAATCCTAATTGGCAACCTTGGAAAAGACCCGGAATTGCGGTACACTCCCAATGGAACCGCGGTGGCGAGTTTTAGCATCGCGACCAATGAGCGCTGGAAAGACAAAGAGGGAAATTTTCAGGATCACACAGAATGGCACCGCATTGTAGCCTGGCGGAAACTGGCAGAAACGGTTGGCGAGTACCTGAAAAAAGGCAGCCAGGTGTACATTGAGGGTCGACTCCGAACCCGGACCTGGGAAGATCAGAATGGAAACAAACGAACCACGACGGAAATTGTAGCTGATTCTTTGCAAATGCTGGGCAGGCGTGAAGGCGTTTCTTCTTCTGATGTGGCGGCGTCCCCCACGGCATCGGATGACGAAATGGCCGCATCGGATGATTTACCATTTTGAGTAAATGATGATCGCATTCCCAAAAGAATCCGAGGCTGATTAAACCTCGGATTTTTTTTGGCTGAAAAGAAAGAGGCTTTCATGACACCAAAAAACTTGATCCAAAAAGCAAAAGACGCCCAAAAAGAAGCAATCGCACCCTATTCGAACTTTAATGTGGGCGCAGCTCTTTTGACTAAATCCGGTAAGGTTTACAGCGGCATTAACATCGAGTCCAGTTCGTACAGCCTGACCATTTGTGCCGAGCGTGTGGCCCTTTTCAAGGCCCTTTCAGAGGGGGAACGGGATTTTGATTCCATCGCAATTGTTACGGATGCCGATGAATTGTGTCCCCCGTGCGGGGCGTGCCGTCAGGTTTTGTGGGATTTTGCCCCGGACCTGAAAGTAATCCTGGCCAATAAAAAAGGGGATGTGAAAGAATACGAACTGCGGGAGTTGTTTCCCGCCGCATTTGATCAGAATTTTTTGGACCGATAACCCATCAGAGGAAAATGTGAAGAAACGAATTTTGATTGGAATTGCCGGGGGAACCGGCTCCGGAAAAACATTGGTTGCCAAAAACCTCTTTCGCGATTTGGGTTCCGATCGCGTGGTTATTCTTCAGCAAGACGCCTACTACAAAAACCTGTCTCATCTTCCGTTTGAGGAACGGGCCAAGCAAAATTTTGACCACCCGGATGCCATCGACTCCGACCTGCTGCTTCGTCATATAAAAGACCTGTTGGCCGGAAAAACGATTCAACAGCCCATTTACGACTTTACCATTCACCTGAGAAAAAACGAAACCCGGGAAATTGGCGGGCATGATATTATTATTTTGGAAGGCATTCTCATTCTTTACAATCCGGAACTCCGCAATTTAATGGACATTAAAGTGTATGTGGACACCGATGCGGACATTCGGTTTATCCGGCGCCTTATGCGGGATACGAAAGAGCGCGGCCGCAGCATGGAATCGGTGGTTCGGCAATATAAAGAAAGCGTTCGCCCCATGCACCTTCAGTTTGTGGAGCCTACAAAGCGGTACGCCGACATCATTATTCCGGAAGGGGGAATGAATTTTGTCGCCATTGATATTCTACGGGCAAAGATCGCCGCACTTTTAACAGAGTTGGAGGAAAAATAGAGGCGTTTTCCGGGTGTGCTAAACCCCCGAAAATCGCCCGGCTTCGGAAGTCAGGTCATCATGATTCAGTCCATTGTGATCCGGGGAGCACGGGTACACAACCTCAAGAATATTACACTAAACTTACCCCGGAATGCGTTCATCGTCGTAACCGGCGTTTCCGGTTCCGGGAAATCCAGCCTGGCATTTGACACGCTTTATGCGGAAGGACAGCGCCGTTATGTGGAATCCCTTTCCGCGTACGCCCGGCAATTTCTGGAACGGATGGACAAACCCGATGTGGATGAAATCAGCGGGATCTCGCCGGCAATTGCCGTTGAACAGAAAAATACGGTGCGAACCTCCCGATCCACCGTCGGAACGGCCACGGAAATCTACGATTATCTTCGTCTCCTGTTTGCCCGGGTCGGGAAAACCATCTGTCCCGTCTGCCAGATTGAAGTCAAACCGTACACGCGTCAGGCCATTTTTCAACTTTTGGTATCCCGCCATCTGGGAAAAACGGCCTTAGTCGGATTTAAATTTTCACCTCCGGAAAACCAGTCGGCTTTAGACTACCGAAGTTGGCTGATCCAAAATGGCTTTCACCGGGTTTGGGTCGATGGAAAACCGCTGCGCCTCCGGGATGTGAAGAATTTCCCGCCGGAGTGTGTCCAGTGGGATGTTCTGGTGGATCGTCTGCCGATTCAGACGACAGCCGAATCGCGGTGGATGGAATCCTTGGAGCTGGCTTTGGAGTTTGGACGCGGCACCGTGAGTATTCAGGTGGAAGACGGATTGTCCTACCGGTTTAGTGAAGCACGCAGATGTCCTCGCTGCGGGCGGCTATTTCCGGAGCCCCAGCCCCGGCTTTTCTCGTTCAACAATCCTTATGGAGCGTGCTCCACCTGCCGCGGTTTTGGGGATGTGATTGGAATCGATTTTGACCGTGTCGTTCCCAATCCCCAAAAGACCCTCCGCCAGGGGGCCATTGAGCCCTGGAATACCAAATCCAATGCGTACATGCTGGAATGGCTGGAAGAAGTTGCGCCGACATTTGGAATTCCGCTGGATGTTCCGTTTGAAGAACTGACTCCCGAACAACGGGAAATTATTTTTAACGGCAGGGGGACATTCCCGGGCATCCGCGGCTTTTTTAAAGAATTGGAACGGAAGAAATACAAGATTGGTGTTCGGGTGTTTGTGAGCCGGTACCGGGGTTACACCCGATGTCCCGATTGCGGCGGCACCCGGCTCCGTCCGGAAGCCCTTACTGTTTTTGTGGGGGGAAAACACATCGGCCAAATTGCAGCGATGAGTATCAAAGAGGCCTTTCACTTCCTGAAGGAAACCAAACTTTCCGAGCAAGAGGCGGCCGTTGCGGGGCAGATCAAAAAGGAAATTCTGAACCGGATGAGCTATTTGTTGGAGGTTGGTCTGGATTACCTGACGCTCAATCGCCGCTCCTCCACCCTTTCCGGCGGCGAAATGGAGCGCATCCATCTGGCGACGGCCCTGGGGTCGAAGCTTTCCGGCAGTCTGTACATTCTGGATGAACCGACCGTGGGACTTCACCCGCGTGATACCCGGCGCCTGATTACCGTATTGAAAGAAATTCGCGATCTCGGAAATACGGTAATTGTTGTGGAGCATGACCCGGACGTGATGCGGGAGGCGGATTTTATTGTGGACCTCGGACCCGGTGCCGGCGAAAACGGCGGGGAAATTCTTTACGCAGGGGAGCTCTCCGGGCTTTTGCATCACCCAAATTCTCCGACCGGTCGGTATTTGGAGGGGGGATCTGGAAATTCCGGTTCCGCAGAAACGCCGAAAAGGATCGGGAGATTTTCTGGTGGTTAAAAAGGCCCGCGAACACAATCTCAAATCCCTTGATGTCCGATTTCCGCTGGGCGTGTTTTGCGTGGTTACAGGAGTCTCCGGTTCGGGAAAGAGTACTCTTGTGCACGATGTTCTTTTTGCAGGGCTCCGGAAATTACGCGGCTCATGGAGCGGACACGTGGGGGCGCACGAATCCATTGAGGGGTGGGACAAACTGGATGGCGAAATTCTGGTGGATCAATCGCCAATTGGGCGCACACCGCGTTCCAACCCGGCAACCTACCTGAAAGCCTTTGACGGAATTCGTCAGATTTTTGCCGAAACACGGCTGAGCAAAATCCGGGGGTACAAGCCCGGGCGATTTTCGTTCAACGTTAAGGGCGGGCGCTGTGAGGTGTGTGAAGGGGCCGGAGTGGTCAAAGTAGACATGCAATTTCTTTCGGACGTTTACCTGACCTGTGAAGCCTGCGGGGGGAATCGGTACACGCGGGACATTCTGGAGGTAACCTTCCGGGGGAAAACAATCGCTGATGTGCTGGACATGACCGTGGATGAGGCGCTGACGTTTTTTGAAGAATATCCCCGGGTCACGCGGCCGCTTCAGCTGCTGGCAGATGTGGGGCTGGGGTACCTTAAGCTGGGCCAACCGGCCACAACGCTTTCGGGCGGTGAAGCCCAACGCATCAAGTTAGCCGCCCATCTTTCAGTGAAAGCCAATCAACACATCCTCTATATTTTTGATGAACCTACCACCGGATTGCACCCGGCAGACATCTTCAAATTGCTGGGAAGTTTCGATCGTCTTATCGAAGCCGGCAATTCTGTTTTGGTGATTGAACACAATCTGGACGTCATCAAATCTGCCGATTACATAATTGATCTGGGTCCGGAGGGCGGCGACGCCGGCGGAAAAATTGTGGCAGAAGGAACCCCGGAGGAGATCGCCCTGAATCCGCACTCCCACACCGGACATTTTCTGAAAAGCTATTTATCTTCTCCCAAAATCACACAGCAGATCCGCGCATAGAGAAATTTCAAAAAACTCTTGACAAATTTAATTTTGTATCGTATATATTAAAACCCAAAAATTCGTTCTTTCTCAAAGAAGTGTTTTTTTCAGTCCAACAAAATGAAATGTCCCCGTAAACGGCATCTAAGACCTGCATTTGAGGGAGGTTTCGGAAGGAGGAACCATGATTAAGTATATCCGATGCAAGGAAGACCTTTCATTGGAAGAATTGGAAGAAAAGCTGAAACCTCAGGGAATTAAAGTTCTGAAACGGATGAAATTAACGGGTCTGTACAAAGTGGATGTTCCTGAAACGGTAACCACGGAAGCTCTGCTGAAGCCGCCGGCACCGGGGATCACCGTGCTGGAGGTGTACGATGATTTTCCGGTGAAAGCGCTCCTGGACAAGGCAATTCCCAAGGTTCGGGCCAATCTGGTTTGGGAACAGGGGGAAAAGGGGGAAGGAATGACCATCGGAATTTGCGATACGGGACTGGATGTGAATCATCCCGACGTAAAGGGACGTGTTTCTGCAACAAAGGATTTTTCCGGCGAAGGCGACTACGACGGCAACGGTCACGGAACTCACGTGGCGACAATTGCCATGGGTAATGGTCACGCATCCGACGGGAAGTACACCGGGGCTGCTCCGGAAGCACGAGTCGTAATGGCAAAAGGACTGAAAAGCGACGGGACGGGAATGGCCAGCGATATTGCCGACGGAATTGAATGGCTTGTAGATGAGGGTGTGGACGCCGTTTCTCTGAGTCTGGGCGGAAAAGCCCAGCCGGGAGTCCGGGATATTTTACAGCAAACAGTGGACGCCGTAGTGGATTCCGGAATCCCTGTTTTTTGTGCGGCAGGAAATGAGGGGCCGGCGTACAAAACCATTTCCACGCCGGGCGTGTCCCCCAAAGTCATTACCGTAGGTGCCTCAGATGATTCCGACCATGTGGCCGATTTCAGTTCCAGAGGACCCACCTATGAGGGTCTGAAAAAGCCGGACATTGTTGCTCCCGGTGTCAATATCATCGCCGGGCGCGCCAAGGGGACGGCATTGGGGCACGTCATCAACGAATATTACACGGAGCTTTCAGGAACCAGTATGGCCACCCCGCTTGCGGCAGGCTGCGGATTGCTGATCAAACAAAAATATCCGGACATCACACCAGCCGAGCTTAAGGCTCGGCTGAAAGAGTACGCGGTCAATCTTCACACCAACGATGAAAACATTGAAGGCAAGGGGCGCCTTGACGTTTACGCGGCCATTACACAAACGCAGCCGCCTCCCTCGCCGGTAGAGCCTACACCCGAGGAACCCGGATGTTTTTTATCCCGGCTGTTCGCGAAAAGTCCCGCCGTGATAATGGCTTTCCGGGCATTCCGCGATTCGGTTTTGGCAGGAAATGCTCCGGGGCGTTTTGCGATCGATTCGTACTATCGGTTGAATGGCATGCTTTTAAATGGGCAAAAAACACATCATTTGAATGCAACGGGGTAAAGTAGATTAAAAAGTGGTCGACATAGAATTAATACAGATGATCTTTTTAAAACGTGTTGTATACGCTTGAGAAAACAGAGGGTAAAACATGTTTTTCACCTGTGAGAAACAAAAACGAGTGATTTCTGAATTTTATTGGGAACCCGGGATTTGCATCCATCGTACAAATGCTACATTTTATAAAAAGGGTAATTCTCTGAGTGACCCGGAAGAGGTCTGGAATGATTGGTAACAAAATTTAAAATCTGAACAGAAACAGAGTGAGGTGAGGGCTATGGATAAAAAGCAGCTTGAAAAAATTCGCGAACTTCTGCTGGATCGCCAACGTGAATTACTGAGCGATGCAGGCGCAAGTGTGGAGGACATCGATCAATTGCAGAGCGCCCCGGCTGCCGATTGGGTCGATCGCGTGACGGTAGACAGTGCGGTTTCCTCAATGATTGCACGGGAAAGCGGCTTGGCCAAGGAATTGGAAGATATTAAAGATGCGCTGATCAAGATTGAAAAAGGCACATACGGCATCTGTGAACGATGTGGCCAGGAAATTAATCAGGAACGCCTGGAAGCGATTCCAACCGCGCGATTGTGCCGGGAATGCCAGCAACAGGAAGAAAAGAATATGCGCCGGGGAGAAGATTTCAGAGGGGCGGGCAACATTCCGAAAGAGGTCTTTGAATGGTACGAATGATCTTTCAACGGTCTGAAGAGATCCGTTTTTAATGTCTTCTTTTGCGCGGGTCATTTTAAAAAGGGGTGCCGAGAAACGAATTTTAGCGGGGCACGTCTGGATTTTTGAGAGCCTGCTGCTGAAAACAAAGGGCCCCCTTAAAGACGGGGATATTGTGGAGGTTGAGTCCTATCGCGGGGATTTCCTGGGGCGGGGGTATTTTAATCATCACTCCAATATTGTAGTCCGCCTTCTTACCCGAAAGCGTGAACCCATTGATTTTGAGTTTTTTAAAAATCGCATTCACCGTGCCTTTCAACGGCGCCACCCCCTGTTACAAGCAACAAATGCCTACCGTGTAATTTTTTCAGAAGCCGATTTTCTTCCCGGGTTAATTATTGATCGCTACGGGGACATTTTTGTCCTGCAAATTCTCACATTGGGAATAGAACGATTCAGGAACGAAATTGTAGATGTGCTGGTTCAGCTTTTTCAGCCTGCGGGAATTTTCGAGCGCAGCGATGCCAGGCAGCGTACCTTCGAAGGACTTCCTCTGCTCAAACAGGACGTGTGGGGGTCCGTTCCTGAACGGGTGGAATTTTTGGAAAACGGGCTTACTTTTTTTGCGGACGTGCGCGAAGGTCAAAAAACCGGCTTCTTTTTAGATCAACGGGACAACCGCCTGCTTGTACGTCAGATCAGTGCCCGTGCACGGGTTTTGGATTGTTTCAGCTATTCCGGCGGGTTCTCCGTTTCGGCGGCCAAGGGCGGTGCAAGAGAAGTCATTGCCGTAGACATTTCCGAAACCGCTATTGAACAGGCCCGGGAAAACGCACGTCGGAACCATGTGGCGGATAAAATAACCTTTCGCCCGGAAAATGTCTTCGATCTCTTGAAACACTTCGATAAAGAGGGTGAAAAGTTTGATGTGATTATTCTCGATCCGCCGGCTTTTGTAAGGAGCAAAAAGGCCATCGAAGGGGCCCTGCGGGGCTACAAAGAAATTAATCTCAGAGCCATGCGGCTTTTAAATCCAAATGGCTATTTATTGACCTCGTCGTGTTCTCACAATCTCTCGGAAAACCAATTTCATCACGTTCTTTTTCAGGCGGCCGCAGACGTTCACCGCTCGTTTCAGGTGTTACAAAAGATCATGCAGCCTCTGGACCATCCCATCCTGCTGACTATTCCTGAAACGTACTATCTTAAATCCGTTTTGCTGCAATATCTTGAGTTTTAAAAATTTCTGGTATTCTACCGGATTTTTTTATATATTTTTAAAAAAATCATCATTGAAGCCGTTCCAATTCGTAAAACCAACTGTGGATTATGGTGTTGCGGGATCAGCGGTTTCGCTGTGAGTGCGGGGCTTGTGTACGGATTCCATTCTGAAACTCTTCGAGCTTTTGGTGAAAAACAAATTTAGACAGGAGGTTTCACCATGCCTTTCAAAGATACAACGTTCAGATATTTTCAGAGCGAAACGAATAAAATGGACAAAGAGGTTGAACGACTTTTAAAAGACTTCTTCGTCTCAAAAAATCCGCTGCTGATGATGTCCAAATCGGGTTGGACACCTCACATCGATGTGTATGAAACCCGGGATGCCTATATTATTAAAGTGGAAATAGCCGGCGTTTCGCCTGAAGATGTTCGGCTTCAATTGGACAATCGGACAATAACCATTCGTGGATATCGAATGGATGAAGTTCCGGAGGAAAGAGAGCACTTCCATTTAATGGAGATTAGTTACGGGAAATTCTCGCGTAGTATTGAATTACCTCAGGAATTGGATGGTGAGCATGTGAAGGCGGTATACAACAAAGGGATTCTAAAGATCGTGGTACCAAAATCAGATTCGAAAATGCAGGGCCCCGTGCACGTTCCCATTGAAGACTAATTTATGAACAGGCCAATTGGAGGGAAAAACTATGCGACGAATTCAGCAGATGAGTGTTGATAGATTTGATGAAGAAACAACTCCCCTTGAAGAGCGGCTGGATGAAGAAGCCATTTCCGAAATAAAAGATGAAGATGAAATTGAGCAAATAAAAATTCCAAGAGAAATTCCTATTTTGCCTCTTCGGGACACGGTTATTTATCCCTTCATGGTTTCCCCTCTTTTTGTGGCCCGTCCCAAATCCATTCAATTGATTGAAGATGTCCTGAACCAGGATCGCATTTTGGGATTGGTGGCACAAAAGAAAGCCGAAATTGAAGATCCGAAACCCTCGGACTTGTTTGATTACGGAACGGCTGCTACCATACTGAAAATGTTGAAACTGCCGGACGGCTCCATGCGAATCCTGGTACAGGGAATGAGCCGGATTCAGATTGTCGACTATTTACAGATGACCCCCTATTTCAAGGCCCGTGTCCGGCCCCTGCATGACGTGATTGAAGAAAGCCTGGAGCTGGAAGCGCTGGCAAAGAATGTGACCATTCAATTCCAAAAGATCGTTTCGCTGGTTCCTCACCTTCCCGATGAGCTTCAAATTGCCGTCATGAATATTCATGATCCCGGGAAACTGGCCGATTTGGTTGCCTCCAATCTTAATTTGAGTCTTGAAGAAAAACAGGAAATCCTGGAGCTCATCGATGTAAAACGCCGTCTGGAAAAACTCACGGTGTTCATCAATCGGGAATTGGAAGTTCTGGAGATTGGAAATAAGATTCAGAGCAAAGTACAGTCGGAGCTGAGCAAAAATCAGCGGGAATATTTCCTCCGTCAGCAACTGGAAGCCATCAAAAAAGAGCTGGGTGAGGAAGATGAGCGCACCATGGAAATCAAGGAGCTTCGGGAGAAAATAAAAAAGGCCAAAATGCCGAAAGAGGCCGAAAAAGAAGCCATGCGGGAATTGGATCGTCTGGCTAAAATGCCGCCCGGAGCCGCCGAATACACCGTTGCCCGCACGTATCTGGATTGGCTGATTGCCATCCCCTGGGCAAAATCGACGCGGGACAACCTGGATATTGCCAAAGCCCGAAAAGTACTGGATGAGGATCACTATGATCTGGAAAAAATAAAGGAACGCATCCTCGAATATCTGGCCGTGCGGAAGTTAAAATCGGATATGAAAGGGCCTATTCTTTGTTTTGTGGGCCCTCCGGGTGTCGGCAAAACCTCGCTTGGGCGCTCTATCGCCCGGGCATTGGGGCGGAAATTTGTGCGAATCTCTTTGGGCGGAGTGCGTGATGAGGCGGAAATACGCGGCCACCGACGGACCTACATCGGGGCTTTGCCCGGCCGAATCATTCAGGGGATTCGAAATGCCGGTTCGAACAATCCCGTGTTTATGCTGGATGAGGTGGATAAATTGGGCATGGATTTCAGGGGAGATCCCTCCTCTGCCCTGCTTGAGGTTCTGGATCCGGAGCAAAACAACACCTTTGTGGATCACTATCTGGACGTGCCGTTCGATTTGAGCAAAGTCATGTTTATCACAACGGCCAATTTACTGGATCCGATTCCTTCGGCTCTGCGCGACCGGATGGAAGTGCTGGAGCTGCCCGGCTACATTGAAGAAGAGAAACTCCTGATTGCCCAAAAATATTTGATTCCGCGACAAATAAAAGCCCATGGCCTTCGGAAAACGCAATTGAAAATTGAAGACGACGCCGTTTTACGAATCGTGCGCGAGTACACCAAAGAGGCCGGTCTTCGGAATCTGGAGCGCGAAATCGCCAATATTTGTCGTCGGGTGGCCATGTGGATTGTGGAGGAAAAGACCCAAAAAGAGGTGGTTACCGCAAAGCGCATTCCCGAGTTTCTGGGGCCTCCGCGCTTTTTCTTCGATGTGGCCGAACGCATTCAGGAACCCGGTGTGGCCACCGGACTGGCCTGGACGCCGGTGGGCGGCGATATTCTGTTCATTGAAGCGTCAAAAATGAAAGGGAGCAAAGGGCTTCTTTTAACCGGACAGCTGGGTGACGTGATGAAGGAATCCGCTCAGGCAGCCCTTTCTTACATTCGGGCCCACGCGCGGGACTACGGTCTTAAAGAGGATTTTTTCGAAAAGGTTGATATTCACATCCATGTCCCGGCAGGTGCTATTCCCAAAGACGGGCCTTCGGCCGGTGTAACCATTGCCACGGCGCTGCTTTCGCTTCTGACCGATACACCGGTACGGAATGATCTGGCCATGACCGGGGAAATTACCCTGCGGGGGAAAGTTCTTCCCGTAGGCGGGATTAAGGAAAAGGTTTTGGCCGCCAAACGAGCGGGTATCAGCACCATTATTCTTCCGGAAAAGAATAAAAAGGATCTTGAGGAAATTCCCGAGCAAGCCCGCAAGCAGATGACCTTTCACTTTGTTAATAATTTGAATGAGGTCTTTGAGTTGGCGCTTCGGGAGGAGAAATGGAAGAGAAAAGCCGCCGCAAAGAATCAAAAAAAACAGAGTACGCTGAAAAAAGCTGAGGTCCAGGGGTAATCCTTCCTCTGGCCGCGTGTTTGTTTTTTGTATGTATCATAATTGAAAACTCAGCTCAATTTTGGGAGGAAAAAGGCCGATTTGAAAACAGAACCAATCGGCCTTTTTAAGTGAAACACAATCAATTTCATTCCTACAATTCCTGTTGCACATGATTTGAGAGACATTCGAGAAGGAGGCGGGTTATTATGCAGGACTGGAAAACACTAAAAGAATCTTTTGAAAAAGCGGGACAGGGGCATGTTTTCCGATTTTGGGACGACTTAACAGAGAAAGAGCAGAAGAGATTTCTTGAACAGCTCAAAAAAATAGATCTGGATTTAATTAATCATCTGGTGGAAACCTTTATCCGTAATCCCAGGCCCCGCCGGTTTGATGGTGAATTGGAACCCCCCCAGACCATTCCGATCCCAAAAACCAAAGCGGAAATTGCCCGGGCCCGGGAAGCGAAAAAAATCGGAGAAGAGGCCCTTCGAAGCGGTAAAGTGGGGCTTATCCTGGTGGCGGGGGGCCAGGGCACGCGGTTGGGTTACCCCGGACCCAAAGGAATGTTTCCGATCACTCCGGTGAAAAATAAATCGCTCTTCCAATGGCATGCCGAAAAAATCAGGGCCCTTGAAAAACGCTACGGTGTGGAACTGCCCTGGTACATCATGACCAGCGAATCCAATGATCAGCCGACACGGGAATTTTTCGAGGCAAATAACTATTTTGGGCTAAAGGCTTCACAGATCGTTTTCTTTGTTCAGGATATGCTGCCCGCCGTGGACAAGGAGGGACGGATTCTTTTGGATGAAAAGGGACACGTGTTTACCAGCCCAAACGGGCACGGGGGGACGCTGCTGGCTCTTTACGAGAGCGGTGCCCTCGAGGATATGAAAAGAAGGGGGGTGGAACAACTCTTCTATTTTCAGGTCGATAATGTGCTGGTAAAAATTGCTGATCCCATTTTCCTGGGGTACCACATTCAACAAAATGCAGAGATGTCCAGTAAGGTCGTTCCAAAACGTGATCCGTTTGAAAAATTGGGGGTTATTGGGATTTACAACGGGAAGCTTTCGGTGGTTGAATACAGTGATCTGTCAGAAGAAGACATGCTGGCGCGGAATCCGGATGGCACGTTGAAATACAATGCCGGAAGCATTGCCATCCACTTTTTTCGCAGGGATTTTCTGGAAGCCGAAACGGAAAAAGGGTTTAAACTCCCGTACCACGTGGCCCATAAAAAGATTCCGTACCTGGATGAAACCGGGCGCCGAATTGAACCGGACGCACCCAACGGCTACAAATTTGAAACGTTTATCTTTGATGCGCTCCGGGATACCACGTCGTCAGTTGTCATGGAGGTTGTGAGAGAAGAGGAATTCAGCCCGGTGAAAAACAAAGAAGGAGAAGATTCTCCGCAAACCGCACGCCGGGATTTGACGGATCTATTCGGCCGGTGGTTGGAAAAGGCCGGCGTAAAAATACCCAGAGACGAATTCAACCATGTCATCGGGGCCATTGAAATCAGCCCCCTTTTTGCCCTGGATGAAGAGGAACTGATCCGGAAAATAGGTTCCCGCAAAATTGTATTTCATGAAAAACTTTATTTGGGAGACGATTAATGCTTTTGCTTTTGGGCCTAAACCCATCCAACATTTCGCTGGAACCCATCGTTGAACAGATTAAACAGGCGCTGGGGTTTCTGGATGTCACGCAATTGTTTACGAAACTTTTGCTGTATTTGCCCAACTTGATAGCGGCTGCCATTATTGTTTTAATGGGCTACTTCTTTTATCTGGTGGCCCGTTATTTCATTTTGCGGGCTTTTAAACGCTCCGGCGTGGGAGAGAGCGTCTCAAACGTAATCGTTAAAACCATCCGTTTGCTCTTTATGGGAACAGCCCTGGTTATGGCCTTGAATCAAATGCAGATAAAGGTCATTACGCTTATCTCAACCCTTGGGGTTGCCGGCATTGCCCTGGGTCTGGCGGCCCAGCAAACCCTGTCCAACATGATTGCCGGAATTATTATCCTGATTGATCACCCGTTCAGGGAAGGGGATTTTGTTGAACTGGATGGTACGTACGGCCGCGTTGAAAAAATTACCATGCGCTCCACGCTTCTTCGTACGCTGGATAACACAAAAGTGGATTTGCCGAATCACAAGATTATTGAATCGCGCATTGTAAATCACAGCGACTACCCTTTTCTTCGGGTGCGAATTCCGTTTGGAATCGCTTACAAGGAATTCATCCCCAAAGCGCAGGAAGTGGTGCTGAAATCCATTGAAAACATGCCGCAAATTTTGAAAAACCCGGAGCCCGAGGTCAATGTGACCAATATCGGCGAGTCCAGTATTGACATGGAGTTGATGATCTGGATTGACAATCCGGCCATTGAGATTCCGCTGGGATATGAACTTCGGAAACGGATCAAAATGGTTCTGGATGAAGCCGGAATTGAGATTCCTTTTCCACACCGGCAGATTTTTCTGGAAAAGATTAATTTGGGTGATTTAAAGCCCGACCTTCCCAAGTCGTAGGCCGAAAGAATGGCCGCGAATGAAAGGGGGGCAAAAAAGGGGCGTTCTGGCAGAGCCGATCAGACGATCGAGGTCCTTTGCCAACCGCCAGCCCCTTTCTTAATTCTCTTTCTTCGCTTCGTCAGTTTCTTCCGCTTCAACCTCCACAACCGGTGGTGTTCCGGCAATTAACGGGATGGTTTTGTCCACATCGTCTTTTTTCCCGAGCAGCGTAACCTTGTCTCCCACCTTAAACTCGTAAGTACCATCGGGGATAACCACCGTTTCCTCGCGAAGAATGGTGCCCACAAGCACCTCTTTCGGAAGCTCCACATCCTTTAGCTTTTTGCCCACAACGGGTGAATAATCATAAATAATGACCTGTTCGATGGCGCCTCCGCCCGATTCCAGATCCTTTCGCAATTCTTTCACGCGGCTGGAGTCGATGGTGGTCTTTTCCGTTTCCTGCCGGTTTAATTCGATTTCCAGCTCTTTTTGTGTAAGCTCTTCTTTCACAGATCCGATCTGGCTTAAGAGGCTCGATAATTTCGCCTCCATTTCGTCAAATTTCTTTTCTGTGATCAAGGGGTAAGCCTCTTTTCCGAGTTCCTCAAACAGGGAATCCAGTTTCTTTTGTAATTTCAAAATGTCCAGTTTGGTTTTCCCCAGTTTGGATAACTCACCGGCCTTTTCTGAAAGCTTATCCAGGCCTTCCTTGGCCACCTCTGTGCTGGCTTTTGAAAATTTATCGAGTGAGTCCTGCACTTTTTTTAGAAAATCCATTGTTACCCTCCCTTTTTGATTGAAACCAACAAAATGTGTTCGAATGTTTCTTTTGGGTCCAAAAAACAACAGGCTGATTTTGAGTTGAAATTCATTTACTTAAACTTATAAATTTTTCTTGTAAAAAGCAAAATATTTTTATATCTTTTAACAAAAGAAAGAACAAAAAGTTAGAACCCTTTTTTGGATGGAATTCTCTCTGGCCAGTCACCCAAATTTTGAAAGAATCCCAACTTTATGAGAAAAGCTTTACGAATCACAAGCTTGATCGCGGTGCTGTTTTTAGGGATTCTGATCATTCTTTATGCGTATCTCAGAATAAAATTTCCGCCGGACAAAGTCCAAACCCTGATTTTAGAACAGCTTCGGGAAAACACCCACCGGAAGATCACGGCAACCTCCCTTCGTATTCATCCCTTTTCTGGTTTCGAATTGCACGATCTGGTTGTTTATGATACGACCCGTTTTCCCAAACGGGTTTTCCTGACCGTGAAATCCGTTCAATTGAATTATCGGCTATGGTCCCTCTTTAAGAAAAAAATTGAAATTAAACGGATTGAGGTCGTTGAACCCCATCTGTTTCTTCGCCGGAACCGAAACGGAGTCTGGAATTTTGAGGATTTGATTTCGCCTTCTGCAAATTCTCCCGCGCCGGATTCTTCTTCACAGGAATTGAAAATTCCCGGAATTGTGAAGAAAATCTCGCTTCGTTTGCGGGAGTTCTCTGTACGGGATGCGGGAATGAATGCCGAAATTGCCGATTCACTCGGAGAAGCCGTCGCAAAAATTGGCCCCATTTCTGTTCAACTGGATCATTTTGTCCTTAAGGGACTGAATCCCGCAACCCTTCTTGATCATTTGTCCTTTCAATTGTCGGTGTTTTCCAGACGCGGAAAAATTCAGGTGTCGCTGGTGCCTGCGAGGGGTGTTCCTTTGCCCGGGTTCTTTCTAAAGAAGATCGAAGCCTCGGGGGAATGGACCCTGCAAACGGAATTCCGCACGCCCGAACAGCCGGATTCAACCGAAGGCGACACGTTGGCGCGTCCATCCGCCCGCGTTCGTGTGGCCGGTGCGTTTCATCTGAAGCCCATGGCCATTCGGCTTTTCGGAACCCGCGTATCTTCGGCCGATTCCCTCATTCGCCTCGTCAACAACCTGCCGGACGTTCGGACTGAGCTGAAGGGTGAGGTGGCTCCGAAAACCCTTTCCGTGAAATTCCTGAACATACAAGCAGCGGTGGGGGCTTTTTTGCGCACGGCAATTCGGGTGTCTGCCGACAGCCTCTCAAGTACTCCGGATGTGAGGGTCGCCTGTCAGCAGGGACGGGTCAACCTCACGGAACTGAGTACGTATCTCAAAACCCTTCCGCTTTTGGGTAACAATCCCCTGAAATCGGCCCGGTTGTCCGGAATAATCGATTTTTCAGATTTTCGTGCCCGCGCAACATCTGCGGAAAACCACTTCAACGGCTCCTACCGGTTGCAGCCGCTGGTTCAGCATCTTTCACTTGCCATTCCTGAAATCGGGGCACAAATAACCCGTTTTTCTGCGAAACTTTTGGCCACCGGACAAATCAGGGATTCAAACTTTATTCGGGGAGATGTAAAGGCTTCATTTGTTTTGCCTTCATTGTCTGTGGCTCCTGCGGAAAGCCTGGAAATTTCCGGGAAAAATATCCTCGGTTCGTCTCATTTTGTGCTGGGGAGAAATGGGGTTCCGAAAAAAATAAATTTTATGTTTTCTGCCGACAGCCTGCTGGGGGCACAAATCTCCAGTTATTCGGAATTTACAGTGGCTTCCGTTCCGTATTTGAAAAATCTGAAAATTGAGGACTTCGATGGATCGACGCAAATTCAGATCCAGGGATTGGACGTGGGGGGGATTTCAGGCGGCAGTGCCCGGGGGCATCTGAGCGCCAGCGGACTTCTGGTGGCCAGTTACGGAATGAATGCCTTTGTTCAGGCAACCGTGCATTCAAATGACCTCCAATATCGTTATGCCCCGGGTATTTTTGAATCCCTTCCTGAAATTGATTTTACGGGAAAGGGAAATCTGAAAAGTGCACCGGGTTTTCAAAAGGTTTTTCTGAATGATTTCAGACTAACCCTCAACGATTTTGTCAATGGGGTTATTCGCGCCACCGTTGAGCCGCTTCAGAAAAAAGCCAATGCACAATTGGAGGAATTTTCGGTTGACCTCTCCAGGGTGCGCCCCTTCCTTCCGTCGGATATTCTGGAAAGCCTTCAGTTTGCGGATTGGAATGGACGGGTGACGGTTCAGGCGGAAGCTCAGGCAGCCCTGAATCCGGAGACGGATTCTTTGAAGGTGACCGTTAACGGACAGGCAACGGTTACGGTTCCTTATTTTATTGATTCGGAACTCCTGTTGAATGTGAATGACCTTGCCCTGCAAGCCGATTTCGGCGGTACACCGGACCATTTAAACGCCCGGTTTCAGGGCGATGTCCGATCGGCATTTTTGAGGGATGTGCTGGCAGGGCCCGTCAAAAATACACATTTTGAGGGCCGGGCAGAGATCAGGGATCTGGATAGCATTCACCTGAAGCATTTTTCTCTCAACCAGCCGGATCTCCACGCGGTTGTTCAGGCAAGCGGCGATGTTACCCATTTGAGCGAGACCTTTCCGCGGCTGAACCTGGCAGGCGATTTTAGCGTGCATTCCTCTCAGCCCTTTCCAACCCTTGTAGGCATAACCCTTTCAGGAAATCTTCTGGGGCATTTTCGGGTGAAAACCGATTCGCTTACTCCTGAAAATGTGTGTGCAGACGGGGCAATCACGCTTAAAGGATTTAATGTAGCCATTGAGAAAACAGCGACGATCAGAGGAATTCGCGGGGAGATTCCCTTTCGCATGGGGGTGGATATCGAAAGAAGTCTTTTAATTTCGAACAAGACGGCTGTTCCGATTTCGCTGACGCTGTACCCGGTTTTCCAACCGTATTATTTTCGATCCGATTCTCTTTTTCGAACCATTGGCGTAGATACCATTTCTGTTTTGAATTACACGCTTACAAATCTGCGAAGCGACATCCGGGTGGAAAATGGGCGTATTTTACTGCCCAATACCCGAATAAATTTGTACGACGGAAACCTTGTTTCGCAAATGTGGTTAAATTTGGGTACGGGGCAGTTGAAGGATATGTCATACGAAATTCGGGCTCAGATTGCACGGGTAAATTCGGCCAAATTTCCCGGCTCGCGGAACCGGAAAAAGAAACAGTCCCAAATTGCGGCTTCTTTTCACTTTAAAGGAAAAGGCCTGGATCTTGAAAAGGGTCTGGATATACAGGGGGGTGCTGAGGTAACGGAGATTGGCCCCGCAACCACAGACAATTTGTTGAGAAGCCTGGATCCCCAGGGTCTTGACAAGAGTATTCAACAGGTGCGTCAGCTCATTCGCTTCGGGGCAAAACCCAAGCTGATTTCCTTCCGTATCCGGCACGGAAACCTGTACCCAACGATTCTTCTGTCGCAGCCCTGGTATTATCCCTTTAAAATATCCGGCGGAAAAGTGTCGTTGGTGCGAATTCCGCTGTCGTTTGCGATTAATATGGCGCTGCAGACGTCAGAACCGATTCAGTAGATGCAACGGTCAGAGGCATTAGTAAAATGATGAAGAAGCCCTTAATTATTTTTTCTGCGCTGGAAAATGTGTTGGTAAACCCGCGGAGCTTTCAATGGGAGGATGCCCGGGACATCCTCAATCGGGCGTATCTGAGAGGGATCCCCTGGGTAGTGTGGTCCCGCTGGCCTGTTCAGCAAGTGATCTATTTTCGCGGGCAGTTGGGACTCACCGATCCGTTTATTGTCGAAAGTGGAGGCGCGCTTTACATTCCCTTTGGCTATTTTGATGTTGAAATAAAGGCCGTTGAAAAAGAGGGGTGTGAGGTTATTGAAAATGGATTGCCTGTTGCGCCAATCAGGGAATTTATGGAGGAATTCAGGCGTGTGAATCATTTACCCATTCGGTTTGCTGAGGAATTTTCGGTAGAGGAATTCGCCCAAATTGCGGGGATTCCATTGCATCTGGCGGGCTTTTACCAAAACGCCCGCTATTCACTTGCATTTTATGTGGATCCTTACGCCGGCGGGGAGTGGAGGGACAAACTAAATGTGCAGGCCTCAAAACGAGGAATCCGGATTCGAAAGGAAGGCTCGTTTTATATGGCCGTTGGAAGGAATAATGAAAGCGTTCTGGTTGCAAAATTGAAAAAGTGGTTTGAGATGAGCTGGGGTACGAACCCTGAAGTCATGGCCATTGGCGCCGCCCCTCCGGATACGCCCTATCTGAGGCATGCGGATCGTACAATTGTGTTCAAAAACAAGGGAATGCCTGCAGCCAGTGAGCCTGCTGAAAAGGGTACGGTAACCGTGATGAGTTCGGCCAATCCGGAAAGATGGGAAGGGATTGCGAAACTTTTTGAAACAAACAGTGAGGAAGAAAGAGATGATCAATAGATTTCGAAAAGTATGGATATGGGGATTGGTTCTTCTGATCGTTGGTGCCGTTTTGGCACCCGGTTGCGGGCAGAGGTCTCCCCGGGAGATGACCGTGCTCATTCAGGGGTCTGATGCGTACGCAAAATGGCTGCAGGAAAAATTGTCGGGTCTGGGAAAATCCTTTGGGTGGAAGATTACGGTTTCCGCCTATTTTCAGGATGAAGACCTCCTGGATATGCTTAATCTGGAAAAGGATGGCCGTTCCAATAAAATGGGTGTGATTGAGGTCCCCCTGGAATTGTCGGATTATTTGCGCAAGAAAAAAATGATTATTCCTCTGAAACAGGCCGTGTCCGAGGAACAGTTACGGCAGGACCTCAGAATGTACGATTTTAGCCTTTTCCCGGAGGAGAACAATGCTCAAAAGGTGACTTTCCTTCCTGAACGCGGGACGCTTTTTCTAATGGCCTATTTTAAACCGGCTGTTCGCGAGGTACTCCGGGATTGGAGATTGTATGAAAGAGAGTTTTCTTTTGTCATGCAAAAATACAATCATTGGGGGCTTCCTGTGGGGTACGCCATGGAAAAAAATCCCGAAAAATGGGATTTTTATGATTTGGCCTTTATGGCCTATTACTGGGCTGCCAAGCCCAGTCAGGGGTTGTTGATTCCCAGAATGGCGCATTCGGGGGCTCCCACAACCGGAACACTCAATGATTTGTCAACACGCGCTTTTGAATTGGGTGCTTCAACAAATGATCTGTTCCATCCACTCAATACATCCGTGATAGACATGTTTCAATGGGAAAGCCTTTTTATAAAAGAGGGTCTTTACAATCCGGAGATGTGGGAGAATAACTGGTTGGGAACCGATTTGATTTCTGAATTTCTATCGGAGAATATATTTCTGTCCTTCTTTGACCAATCCCAACTGTTCACGCTTTTTGGGGGGTTAGCGTCGGATACACTTCACGTTCCTCTAAAATTGAGTGAGGTTGGAATATCTACTCTCCCAAAAGGTTGTTCACTCCTGCTGGGGAAAAATCTTGTTTCTGAACGCGCGGGCAAAAAGGTGTCGGGATTCTATCTGTGGTCGCTCGGCATTCCATCCCGATTTCGAAATCCTCAATTGGCCTATAAAGTGATTCGCTTTATAACGGGAGAAAATCTGCAGAAACAAGCCATGAACACCTTTGGGTATCTGCCGTCCCGGAAGAACATTCTTGCGGCGTCGGATTCCGTTCTGGATCGCCGCTGGAAACGGGAGATTTTTCGGGTTGTGAAAAAGCAATTAGCCATAGGTGTACAGCCATTTCCATCAGATTTCAAATGGAATAAGATTGGTGCCCTGTATTTGGCGGCATGGGAAAATATTTGTGTGGAGAAACAAACCACGCGTTGGAACGCGATTGAAAACGCGCTGAAATCCATGGATAACGAGGTGAAACAAATCGAAAAAACCGGTCAAAAATAAGTGCTTTTGTCACAGCGAAGGAGGCAAAAATGAAAAAGGTCATAGGGTTTGGACTGTTGGCGATTCTGAGTGTCGGATTATACAGCTGCAGTATCAAAGCCCCCGAAGTCACCATTACAGGTGAGAAAACAACCCTTGAAAAGCAGGTTGAGGGGACGTATCAGGAGATTGAGAACGATGCCGATATGGTGGCCTCTACCCGGGCCCTTGAGGGCAAGCGGAAACCGGTGATGTCCATTGAAAAACGGCTGGTTTTAAAAGCCATTCAGAATCGCAAATTCAATCAGGATGATGTGGAAGAATTTAAACGCATGGGGATTTTTGGCGAAAATAATCAGGGACTACTGGAAATACGGAACCCGGATAAATTGGAAAAGAACCCGGAGCTCAAGAAACGGGCCCTCATGATTCTAAATGAAGAAAATCATGATCGTAAAATTATTATGAATCGAATTATCCAGGTAAACGAGAATCTAAAGAACGCTTCTCCGGAAGAGGTTCAAGCCGTTTTTGCAAAAATGAATCGCGAGAATTCCAGACCCGGAACATGGATTCAGCTTCCAAATGGAAAATGGGTGAAAAAGAAATAACCCTTATTCAGGGTTGGCCGTGCATTTTCTCGCATGAATCGGCACGTTTTCAACCCAGTTTAATTAAGCGTGGGGAAGCGGATGTTTACGCGTGAGGCGAAAGGGAAATGACGGGCTTTCCGCGAGCGTCAGGTCATGGCAGTAAGGGGTTTTCGCGTGTTTGAAAAGGACGTCAAATAAAAAAGGATTATTTGTTTGCGTTTCAAGACCCAAAATCAGTTTTCCATCCTTCAGATTTTTCCGTTTTTTGCAGGATTTTTGTTGGCTGTTCTCTGGGCTTCAACGGCCGTATCGCAGGAAGCCGGACTTTCTTCCTATTATGAAAAATTGTTTTCTCCGCGCTTGGAGGGGCTGCAGCACCTAACGACCCACCCGAAAAATGATATCTTTCCTTCGCTTTCACCCCGGGGGAAGTGGCTGGTGTTTGCCTCGGACCGCAATCAAAACTATGACATCTGGGCCAAAAACACTCAGACGGGAGACCTGTTTCAACTCACCACTCACAAAAGTGAAGACACTCAGCCGGTCTGGTTTCCAAACGGGAAACAAATTGTTTTTATCTCCAAACGATCGGATGGGTTGGGAGATCTGTATCTTCTTTCTGTGCGCCTCTTTCGGGGTTATCTCCTCTCAAAAAAAACGACGCAATTAAACGACTATCTGGGGTACGATGGCGAGCCGGCCGTCTCTCCCGACGGGAAATGGGTGGCGTTTGTCAGTGACCGGCAAACCGGACGAAAAAATATCTGGCTCCTGAGAATGAAAACCCGCAAGGTCTTTCAGGTAACGACCAACGGCGGATTCTCGCCGGCATTTTCTCCGGGAGGCCGGTGGCTGACCTTTACCAAATTCTCGAAGGGACGCTGGCAAATTGTTAGAATCCCGTTTTCTCCCGAAGAATTTCCTGTCTCTCCCGAAAAGGAATCTGTTGTTTTTTCGTCAGGCAATCCTTCAGGTTTTTCCGCCTGGAGCGATTCATCCCACATTTTAGTCGTAACCTATCCCTACGACACCAACGGGGATGGGAAGAAAACGGTTTCAGATCATGGTGTTCTGGTCGAATGTTCCTCAACCCCGCCAAAAGACGGCCATTTTGACGAAGCCAATCTTCCGGTGTTTAAAACCTCGGGAATCTGGGGATCCTATTTTCCCGTTTGGGGGAAAACCGGGAAGATCCTTTTTTCATCGGACTTTGAGGGAAATAAGGATATCTGGGCCATGGAGCCGTTTGGCGAGATTCGCATTCCGGATACCCCCTGGGCCATTTCAGCGTTTGCCGAGCAGAAATTTCCCCTTCAACCGGTGCGGTATTTTCAGGTTCTGAATGATTCTTCGTTTCAAACGGTCTGGCGGAGAGCCCGAAAGACCTACCTCTTGCAGCGCCTGTTTGTTTTGAGAAAGGGTTTACAGCGTGCCCAGGGCTCCCCGGATTTCTTTTCTCAATTTGCCTTTAAAATGGGAGAGACGGCGGAAAAGCTCGGCTGGAACAACTTAGCCGACACGTATTATTCCCGGGCCATTCAGGATGGGGCAACGCAGACTCCCTGGGCGCTCCGGGCGCAACTGGCGCTCTGGAGGTTGGGTACCCTTCACCCGGCCGCTGAAATGGTTGAAATCGATTCGCTTCTTTCCCAGACAATTCGGGACAAGACGTCCCGGGCGCTGCTGTATCTGGAACAGGCAAGGCTTTTCAGGAAACTGGGAAAATACAATCAGTCGCTGGAAAGGCTTCAATCCGTCCTGAATGAAAAAGCCATTGCCGTGGATGTAATTTTTCGTGCGGGCCTTATGCTGGGGGAAATCTACACGGAACTACAGAATTTTCAATTGGCTGTCAAAACAGAGGCCGCTCTTCTGCGCCTGCACCCCGATGCCTTTTACTGGAATCAGGTGGTTCTTCAAAAAATAAAATGGATCCTGTCTCAAAATCCGGAGTGGTCCGATCCGGTTCAGGAGTATCAGTTTTTTATTCAAACCTATTCGGACATCCCGCAGCTCGCCGCATGGGCTCAATACGAGATCGGGTACACGTACGAGAAGCAGGGAGATTTTCGGGTAGCCATTCGTGAATTCGTGCGTACCCGGACCCACTATTCCACGGAGCGGGAAGCCTATTTCAGGGCGACCGTTGGTTTGATTGCAATAAACCATTTCATGAAGGATTCGCAGGCTCTGATTCGCGTGTGCCGGGAGACGCTTCAAAAGGGCACTCTTTTGGATTCCACACAGGTCTGGTGGGTACGGCAGAATTTGGTTCGTGCCCTGTTGAATAAAGGGGAAAAACTCCTTTCACAAAATGACTGGCAACTGGCACGTTCGGCTTTTCAATCGGTGCTTGCAACCGATTCCCTGAATGTAGAGGCCCACCGGGGGATTGTGAAGTGTGCCGACCGGGGAAATCAATTAGCAGCCGTAATCGGTCACTATCGGGAGAAAATCCTCAAAAGTCCCGAAAATGATGTTTACCTGTACACCCTGGGTCTGGCCTATTCTTATCTGGCAACGCGGCAGGAGCGGCTTTCGGAGGAATATCGTCTTTTGCGGCTTTCAAATCGTTACCTCGAAAACGCCCTCAAGCGTAATTACCGGTTGGTTTACGCGTACCTGACACTGGGATTCAATTATGAAACTCTGGCGGGCCTGGAGCGAATGCTGAAAAATCAAAAGGAACCGTTGGTTTCGCGCATTACAAAGGGTGTTCTGGCTCCGGTCTTCTGGGCCGTTCGGACGCTTACGTTCCAAAAAGCCCCCGCACAACACCTCTGGTATGAAAAAGCCATTGACCTTCTCACCGTAGGTGTGTCCATTAATAACGAGAAAAAAAATCCGACCTTAGAGGCCCAGCTCACCCTGAATTTGGCCAATAATTATTATCAAATGGGTGAATTTGGTTTTGAGAAGGCCTTTCATTACTACCGCATCCGCATGCAATTGGACTCCACATTCCGCTCCGTTCAGCAAGAAGCGCTTGTGTATGAGCGGATGGGGCATTGCGCCATTATCCTCGAAAACTGGCCGGAAGCGGTAAAGGATATTTCGAAAGCGATTTCACTGTATCGGCAGCAGAAAAACACCCCGAAAATTCTGGAAAATACGGATCGTCTGGCCTGGGCCTATTTCATGTCGGGGGAGTACGATCTTGCGGTTGAAAACTATCTGGATATTCTGAGAACGGTGCGAACGCTTCAAAATCTCCCGGAAAAGGAACGAACCCTGGAGAGACTCCATCGGAATTTGGCCAATGCGTATCTGTATTTACACGATTTTCGGAGTTCGCTGAAGCATTTGCAAATCGCATTAAATCTCCTGGATTCGGGGAAGATCAAGGACAAGCATTCGTTAAAAGGATATTTGCGCATCGAGTTTTTGGGTTACTCCATCCCGGTTTTTAATATCAACAAACTTCTTGAACAAGGGGGAAGTAAAGGGGTGTTAACCGTGGCCGATGAGCGGGCCCTTCTCTACACGCTTCTAAAAAAGAATTATGTCGAACAAAAGTATCTCTTACAGGCCATCCGGGTTTTGGAAGAAAAGAGAAGGCTGTTTCACCAGAAGAAAGACCATTTGGCCGAGGCGGTTACCGAAAATAATCTGGGGTTTCTCTACTCCTTTTATGGGGATTATGAAAGTGCCTGGAAAAAATTTAGTCGTTCATTTTCCATTTGCCGGGATAGGAAGTATTGGTCCGGTGCGGTGATTAATCTTAATAATATCGCCCGACTGACCCTTGCTTTTTGGACAAAAGAAAAACTGACCGGAGAAACGCCGCAAACCATTACGGTGGATTACAAGCGGGTTTTGGCCCTTCTGATGACGGGCCGCAGCTATCTGGAAAACATTCCCTATGGAATGGCCAAAGAACGGGTGGCCCTGTTGTACCAGACAGGAATTTTGAAAACACTTTTGTATCTTTTGCCGTTGCGCACGCAGCAGGACACGTCATCGGTACGCACGATTCAGCGTTACGCGGCGGCCACAGACGTTTTGCAAATTTATGGCCGCGCGCTGGACTGGGCGGCACGGCTGCATTTGATGCGCGAACAAATTATTCTTCGGAAAAATCGGGCGGATATTTATCTGTTCTTGGGGTGGCCGGACGAAGCCAGAGCCGATCTGCAGGCCGCCCGGCAGCTGGCTCTTCAAACAGGAGCCTCCAATTTGCTGTGGCGGATCGATTTTGCAATGAGTACCCTGAGTCAGCCGGGGGAAAGGCCCCTGGCACCTGATTCGACCGCCTTCCGCTTGCTTGAAGAAGCCGTTCAGATTCTCGAAACGACACCGGACACAACCGGAGGTCGCCAGTTTATTGGCGAGCCCCGCCTGGATCAGGAACTTGTGTACGAAACCTACTTGAACAAGGAGGCTCGTGCCGGGCGGGTGAAGAAGGCCCTTGAAATCAGTGAGAGGCGTGAAGAAAAGTGGTTTTTGGATGATCTGAGCGGATACAGGCTGAAATTGAAATTGGAATCGCACAAAATATTTTACGGCAATGCCCGCTATTTACTCCTTGAAATAGCCCGGCAGAAAAACAGCCTGCGAGAATTGTCGGCTCGAAAAATCCCCGATATTAAGCGTCAATCCCGCATAAAGGCTCATCTGGACAGTCTTCAGACAGAATACACGCAGATGATCCGGCAGTACCTTCAGACCGAACCCGAATTGGTTGCACTTGTTCAGCCCGTTACCATTCCGGTCAAAAAGATTCAGGCCATTTTAAAACCGCGTACCGCGTTGATCAGGTATGATCTGGGTCTGAAAGACAGCTGGGCCTGGATGGTAACACGCGACACCGTTTTGCAGGCAGCCCTGCCGGTTTCGAAGGCGGAGGTGGTTTCGCGTGCCAAAAAAGCCCTGGCAATGAAAGGAGTCTGCGCGGAACCCGATTCAAATTTTCACTGGCTAAGCCAAAATTTGATTGATCCGCTCCTCAAGCAAGGCCAGCCCTTTTCGCGGCTCATTTTTGTTCCGGACAGAAGCCTGCTGGAATTTCCCTTCGGTCGTTTACCTTACAAAAACGGGTGTCTTTCCGATTCTGTTTCCATTCAGTATGCTGCGGATTTAATGAGTTTCTATTTTCAGTTTCAGAAGAGGCATATCCCCCAGAAAAAAATCGCATTTGTTTCCCCGGGAAAGGCCGTATTTGATTTTTCGGTTCCTTCCAAAGCAACCCTGGTACGGGATGTCCGGCGGTCAGCCACAGAGCTAAATCTCCGAAAGGTGGTGCAGGATGCGGATATCATTCACCTGAAGGTACCACTCCTTACGGATCGGTTTCAGCCCATGCGGATGGCATTTGGATTGCGCTATCCAAATGTGAAATGGCGCAAAATGTCCACACTGATTTCACCTTTTCCTCCAAACAACGACGGCCGGCTTCACATGCACGAGGTTTTCGGATTGGATTCCCGGGCAAATGTGCTGATTCTCGAGAGGGATCCTTCTCAAGGGCAGACTCCAATTCCCTCGTCCGATTTAATGACCCTTGTTCATGCGTTTACTTACGCCGGGGTTCCCTCGTTTATCTTCCAGATGCACACTCTTCCCGAAAAAGCCAGGCGCCTGTTTTTTAATGAATTTTACAAGCACGTGTTTACTGAGCGTCCCTTTGACGCATTCGAAATGGCTCAGAAGAAAGTCAGGCAGGTTTTCCCCGATCCGGATGTGTGGGATGCGTATCGTTGGTTTGGATTTGAAGGCATGTCCCCCGGGGAGGAGGTGCAATTTGCAAAGAGCCGGCTCAACCGGATGTTTGCAATGGGGTACCGTTTTGCACAGAAGGGCTACTGGTGGGATGCCATTCGCAATTATGAGCAGGCCCTCCGGATGGCCAAGCTGCTGAAACAAACGGCGAAGGTGGTTATTCTGTATCAGCAATTGGTAGAGGCAAGTGCCAATGGAAAATACTGGCCGCGCGCCGCCCATTATCAAGAGCTTTTGAATCGGTTTTACGAAAATCAAAAAGACTGGGAATCTCTTCTGGAAGGAACCCATGCGGCGCTGGTTTTTTACAGTCACCTCCACAATCGAAAAAAAATGGCTTTCTACCAAAAGAAATACGAAAAATTGCTGGCCCAGTTGGGGACGCATGCGGAACAGGCACAGGCCTTTCGGCAAATTGCGCTCTTGCAGGAGCGAAATAAGAATTACTCCGAGGCGCTTTCCTTTTTGAAAAAGGCCCTCCGGATCTACCAAAAACTGGGAAAACCGGCTGAAAGCGCACAAATTCTGCTGGATTTGAGTCGGATTCATCTGAAATATCTGGATGCCTACAGTCAGGCCATTGCGTATGCTGAAAAGAGTTTGTCGCTTGTTAAGAATGAACCCCCTGCAAAAATACACATGCGAATTTACCAGTATCTGGGGCTGGCGTACGAGAAAATTGGTTCGTACCAAACATCGCTTGATTTCCAGATGAAAGCGGCGGCGTTGTCTCGAAACCTTGGGAATTTGAGTGATCAGGGACTGGAACACCAATTTTTGGCCAACATTTACTGGAAGATGGGAGATTACCTCCACGCCCTGAAAGAGCAGGAGAAGGCCATCGAGATCTTCCAAAAATTGAAGGACCCCCGGCTCTTGAAACTGGCCTATTCAACCAAAGGCCTTATTTTCATGAGTTTGAATGAAATTCCAAAGGGCCTGTCCCTTGAAATGCAGGCCCTGGCTCTGGCCAGATCCCTTGGGGACAGCCTGGACGAAGCGACTATTCTTAAAAACATTGGCAACGGATATGCCCGGCAGGCCAATTGGGATTCTGCCCGAACAGCCTATCGGCAGGCGATAAAAATTGACAGTCTGATTTCGGCCAAACGGGGACTGGGGTACGATTTTCGAAATCTGGGTCTTTTCTTTTTGCAGGAGAAAAAGAATAAAGCGGCATTGGGGTATATGAAGCGGGCCCTTGCCATGAGCCGGCGCATTCGCGACCGCCGGAATGAGGCGTCCTGTTTATTGGGATTGGGGCGTATCTATCACCAAATGGGCCGGGTGGATTCCGCCCTTGCGTATGGGAAAGAGGCCGTTCGTTTGGCGCAACAATTGGAAATCCCGGAAATCACCTGGCAGGCCTTTGAGTTTTTAGGGGACACCTGGACACAGAGGGATTCATTGCAAAAGGGCTTGCAGGCGTACGAAAAAGCCATTGATGTGATTGAAAAACAACGCGCGCAGATTCGGGTGGAAAGTTTTCAAACCGGCTTTCTGGCGGATAAAATGGGGGTGTACGGGAAGGTCATCAATTTGCTGGTGCGACAGCATAAACCGCGGAAAAGCTTCGAATTTGCAGAGCGGGCAAAATCCAGAAGCTTTATCGACATGCTGGGCAATCGAAAAATAAATTTTCGGGAGGGCGCCGATTCAACAGCTCTAAAACAGGGAAATCACATCCAGAATACCATTCAACGGTGGCAAAACATTCTGGCGCAAGTGTACCAAACACCCGAAATGACGCCCGCTCTGAAAGACAGTATTTCCCGCATCCGCGCCACGCTTGACCGCTTGCGAGCCCGTTACCGGGATTTTTTGGATCGGCTTCGAATGGACAATCCGGAACTGGCGTCGATGGTGTCTGTGGAGCCGTTTCGGGTCGGGGACATTCAACGCTCTCTCGACGACTCAACAGCGCTTTTGGCGTATTACGTTCTTCCCAAAAAACTGATTCTCTGGACGCTTCGGAAAGATACCATCGCCGTGTCGTCTGTACCGATTTCCTCCAAAAAATTGATTAATCTGGTCAGGATGTTTCGGGCGGATTTGCAGAAGAAACTTCCCATTGATGACCAGGCCAGGCGCCTGTACCGTATTCTCATTCGTCCGGCGGGAAATTTTCTGAAACCGTGCTCGCAGCTCATTCTGGTGCCGCACGGTGTGCTTCATTATCTGCCCTTCGGGGCCCTGATGGACGGCAAGGGCCGATATGTGCTGGAGCGGTTCCGTCTGGCAAATGCCCCCAGCGCCACGGTCCTGAAATTCTGCCTGCAAAAGGGGGATCATTTTCAAAAGACAAAAGGCGTTATCCGAAAGGTTCTGGCCGTTGGTGATCCGGATTTGGGTAATCCTCGCTACGACCTGCCGTTTGCCGAAAAAGAGGCGGAAAGCCTGAAACGCACCTTTTCGGAAACAACCGTTCTTTTGCGAAAACGAGCAACGGAAACCCGGGTAAAACGGATTATCGGAGAATATGACCTGGATCTCTTTTCGACCCACGGGGAATATGACCCGGTGAATCCGCTTTTTTCGGCCCTGCGGCTGACGCCCGACTCCTTGAACGACGGCCGTCTGGAAGCGTGGGAAATATTTGGCCTTCGGATGAACGCATTTTTGGTCACAATGAGCGCCTGCGAAACGGGTCTGGGAAAGATAACCCGAGGAGATGAAGTGATCGGGTTATCGCGCAGTTTTATTTTTGCGGGAACACCTGCCGTGGTAGCCTCCCTCTGGAAGGTCGATGATCTGACAACGGCAGTCATTATGAAGCGATTTCATCGGTACCTGCATCAGGGGCTTTCCCGGGCTCAGGCCTTGAAAGAGGCTCAAAACTATGTCCGGCAGTACATCCATCCGTATCCCTATTTCTGGGCGGCGTTTTATCTGACGGGGGATCCGCGGTAGGAAATCCTTTACGGATTTTTCCGCAAATGCGTACAATAGCCGGGAGTGAAAGAACCATCTGACCATAGAGGCAGACATGTTAGCCAAACGATTAAAGTATTTAAAACCGTCGGGTATCCGAAAAATATTCGATCTGGCCCAATCCATTGAAAATCCCGTAAATCTGAGCATTGGAATGACCGATTTTAATGTGCCGGAACCCATTCGGGCGGAGGCCAAGCTCTGGATGGATCGGGGATTGAATCAATACGTGAACACCCAGGGGTTACCCGAACTACGGGAGCAGCTCAGCCAAAATCTTCAAGAGGAGGGCGTACAGTTTGATGATGTCATCATTACCAGCGGCGTAACCGGCGGATATGTCATCAGCATTATGGCTCTGGTCAATCCCGGAGATGAAGTGCTCATCCCTGACCCCCGGTTTGTTATGTACAGTTTCGTCGTTGAGTTGTTCGGCGGTATTCCCCGATTTATTGACACGTATCCCGATTTTAAGCTGCGCCCGGAACAGATTGAAGCAATGATTTCACCTAAGACCCGGGTGCTGGTCCTCAACAATCCCAACAACCCGACGGGGGTGGTTTTGTCACCGGATGAGGTGAAAGCCATTGCGGAAGTGGCTAAAAAACACAATCTTTATGTGATTTCCGATGAGATTTACAATAAATTTCTGTACGACGATATACCTTACACAAGCATTGCCAATTTTTATGAGAAGGCGGTTGTTCTTCGGGGATATGCCAAAAGCTGGGGAATGAGCGGTTGGCGCATCGGCTATGTGGCAGCAGCGAATGAATTAATGACGTATTTCAAGATGCTTCAGCATTACACGTACGTGTGTGCCCCGCCGTTTTTGCAAAAAGCGGCCATGGTTGCTGAAAATTTTGACGGATCGGAAATTATTCGGGACTATCAGGAGAAGAGGGATTTTATTTACCACGGATTGAGCGGCTTTCTGGACGTGCAAAAGCCGCAGGGAGCGTTTTATATTTTTCCAAAAGTACCCCAAGGAACAGCCACGGAGCTGGTTGAACAAGCCGTTAAACGAAAATTGCTGATGGTGCCGGGACAGGCGTTTTCGGAAAAAGACACCCATTTTCGGATTTCTTTTGCCGCTTCCAGGGAAGCCCTTGAAAAAGGGATTGAAATTTTATATGATTTAGTCAACGGACACTAAGTCGGTAAAAATCCTGCACGCATGAAGAAAATCCCTTGGCGCTTTTTGGGACGTAAAAATTTTTGGAGATTAACACATGACCGATGAAGTTTCAATTCTCATTGCGGATGACGAAGAAGATTTTCGAATCATCTTTTCGGATATTATTCAAAAAATGGGCTACCATGTGGAAACCGCCCAAAATGGGCAGGAAGCCCTTGCCGTAGTGGAACGTCATCCCATTGACATTGCGTTAGTCGATTTTAAAATGCCCGGCATGAGCGGACTGGAGCTATTGAAGGAAATAAAATCACGAAAACCCCAGATTGAGGTGATTTTAATTACCGGAATGGGAACCATTGATTCGGCTGTGGAGGCCATGAAATCGGGGGCGTATGATTATATCACGAAGCCGGTTAATTTTGAAGAGCTGGAGAATGTCCTCCGGCGAATTATTCAGACCCAATCGCTCATTCGAGAAAACCAAATTTTAAAGGAAGCGGTCCGCCAAAAATACAAATTCCAGAATCTGATCGGGGCCACGCCTCAGATGCAGAAGGTTTTTCAGATTATTGAAAAGATCAGCAAAAACCGAAGTACCGTTCTGATTCAGGGAGAAAGCGGAACCGGAAAGGAGCTTATCGCGCGAGCCATTCATTTTAACGGGCCCTGGGCAGATAAGCCGTTCTTGCCGGTGGATTGCAGTGCCATTCCTGCGAATTTGGTGGAAAGTGAGCTGTTCGGGCACGAAAAGGGATCATTTACGGGGGCCCTCTATTCCAAGAAAGGTCTTTTCCGCCTGGCGGAGGGAGGGACCGTTTTTCTGGATGAGATTGGCGAACTGCCGCGGGACGTCCAGCCCAAACTCCTGCGTGCGCTGCAGGAACGGGAGGTGAAACCGGTTGGCGGTTCCAGGCCGATTCCCGTCGATGTCCGAATTATTGCAGCGACCAATCAGAATCTGGAAGAGGCCATTTCCGAAGGCCGCTTTCGGGAAGACCTGTTCTATCGCCTGAATGTGGTCCAAATCGACGTGCCTCCTTTGCGGGAAAGGCGCGATGACATTCCGCTGTTGGTTCAGCACTTCATTGAAAAATACCGAAAAAAGCAGGCTAAATCCGGAATTAAGCGAATCTCCCCGGAAGCCCTTCAGGTACTTATGTTGTATCATTGGCCCGGAAATGTGCGGGAACTGGAAAATGTGATTGAGCGCACATTTGCTCTTGGCGGCACAGAAACCATTCAAGTTTCAGATTTGCCCGATTATTTGATCCAGCAAATTCCGAAAGATAATCCGCCTGAAAGGACTGTTCTGCGTTCTTTAAGAGAAATTGAGAAAGAGGCCATCGATCGCACCCTCCGTGCCGTCAAGGGGGACCGGAGTCGGGCGGCCGAAATCCTGAAAATCGATCGGACAACCCTCTATCGGAAAATAAAGCGCTACAAGTTATCGTGAAAATTGTGCCCCACTCCATTCCCATTTCTTTTTAATCTGCCTGTGCAAAATGCCACTGAGTGGCAATTTGCAACGGAAGGCACCGCGCATGTATTCTTTGAAAAACAGGTGGATTCCTTCTCATATTACGCTTTAATAAACAGCAGGTTGTATAAAACAGAAGTGTTCTTGAGCAAATACTGAAGGCTGATCTGACCCATTTTTCCCGCTTTTCTGGCCAAACACCCCATGCCCTGAATGCAAATAGCCACATTCTTTCCTTTTTGTCACATACAAAACATTTTTGTAATCTTTTGAAAATTGTCTAACTCCTTAATAATCAACCGACTTATTTTTTCTGCTCGACTGGCCGAAATTATTAAATGGAACACTATTTGTGGTACAACAGGCAAAGGAGTAATTTTTGTCATCCCAAAAATAGGCCGCGCAGGGAATAATGGCGAAAGAATTAAACGCGAGGATTATAATGACTCACTATCGGCCAGTGGTTGCTATTGTTGGCAATCAAAAAGAAGAAGTGGAAAAAATCTATTCTTTATTGGGTGCTCCCAGATATCGGGTTTGGAAGCTGACGTCGGGGGAGGAATTGCTGAGTTTGGTCAGGAATGAACGTGTGGATGTGGTGATTATGGATTATTTTTTACAGGATATGAAGGTCCCCCTGTCCATTGAAAAAATTAAGGGTATTGACCGAAATATCCGAATAATTATAATGATAGAAAAGCCTTCCGAATACCTGGAACGGTCGGCCAGGATGCAGGGGATTTCATTTTTTGCAATTAAACCGAATGATCTGAAATATATTCGCGATGCTGTTCGGACAGCCATTTTGAGTCGTCAGAGGCAAAATTATTTAATTCGTAAAAATGAACCACAAGTTGCCTGATTCACTGCAGACGGAGGTAATGGGACATATCAGAGGTTTTTTGAACACGTCCGGCATGTGTATTAATTGGAAGATGTCGGTAAACAGGATTCCAACTGCGGAAATGAAACACGAATAAAATAGAAGGAATGCTCTCAATGGAACTTTCCACTGAAAAGCAGGGAGTTTACACAGCGGTCAACATTGATGATACCCGAATTGATGTGCAAAATGCAACCCAGATCAGGACTTACCTGCTGAACCTAATTGCCGAGGGAAATCAGAACATTGTTGTCGATCTAAAACATGTCACATTTATTGATAGTTCAGGGCTGGGTGCTTTGGTTTATGCCCTTCGGGAAGCGAAAATGAACGGCGGGGATGTCAAAATTTCCAATCTGAAGTCTCAGGTCCAATCCATATTTAAGGTTACCCGGTTAAACAAGATTTTCAATATCATTGACTTGCCTGAAGATTGAATGTGTTGCCAATGGAAAAATTCAAGATAGATGTATCTTTTTCGGGGAAACGGGAAAATATTCGAATAGTCAGTATTGGAGTGCACGATTTACTCCAACAACTCTTGCCGAATCAGGAAAAATTTGTCCAGGATATGGAGCTGTGCCTGACCGAAGGCCTGTCGAATGTCCTGTTTCATGCCCATCAAAATGATTCAAGAAAAAAGATACGCTTTCAAATTATTATTGAGAATGAATGCGTAACGATCCGGATTTTCGATTCTGGCCCTGGTTTTTTATTTGATCCCAAAACCGTGCAGCTCCCAGGGAGTGGTCAAAGCGGAGGGCGGGGACTCTTTATTATTTCACGGCTAATGGATGAGGTTGAGTATAAAATGAACCGGAAGATAAATTATTTGCAGATTACCAAACGCCTCAATAAGTGGAAGGAAGAATAGAGAGAAAATATGGCTCTGGATATCAAAATGGTTTTTGATGAGATTTTTCAACACAGGGAAACGGTTCGAGTGTTGAATTCGGTTTGTCGAATGAACCGCCTGTCTGCAAAAATTCTGAATACCCATGGTTCGGTTTTGTGGACCTTCCCCGAAAATGTGTCCGATGGTGATCCCGCCACATACCCGGTTACCTATCAGGATATCCTGCTTGGCGAATTACAGTTGCAACCCCAGACTGGAAAAACAAAACGAAAATCCTTATTGGATAAGGCGGCCGAAGCACTGCACCAAATTCTTCAATTGTGCATGGCCAATGAGTATGAGCTTGAAAATTTATCAGAAGAAATTCTGGATAAGTATGAAGAAATCAATCTCCTGTTTGAAATGAGTGAATCGCTGGGGGCCATCTTCGAGCTTCAATTGATTTATGAAATTCTCCTGGATAAAATTGTTCAGGCACTGGATGTCAAAAAGGCCAGTATTCTCAGCTATGATGAAACCAATGATCGGCTTGTGCTGGAAGCTTCCCGCGGGCTGCCGAATGAAATTATTAAAATTGTTGTGCCGATTGAAGGAACCGTCAGCGGGTATGTGCTCAGGAGAGGGGCTCCGCTTCTTGTTGAGGATATTGGTCATTTGCCGCAAGAGATCCATCCGAATGTAGAGGGGAGATATTCCAGCTTCGGATTTATTTCCGTTCCTATGCTGTGTTCGCCCGTAAAGGTAAGGGATAAACGAATAGGGGTTATCAATGTAACGGATCGACGGGATGGCCGCCCGTTCTCCACGAATGATTTAATGCTTTTAAACAGTATTTCCTCCATTGCCGCAATATCCATTTATAATGCCCATCTTATTGAGGAACTAAAAGATACCGAGCGCGTTCACCGGGAACTGGAAATCGCCGAAACCATCCAGATGAGTTTGTTGCCGTCACAGCCGCCATCCGTTGCCGGACTGGATATTTACGGGGATTGTAAAACGGCCAAAAATGTGGGGGGGGATTATTTTGATTATTTCAAGAATGAACAGGGCTGTGTAGACATGATTATTGCCGATGTCTCCGGGCACAGCATCGGATCGGCTCTGATGATGGCCATTTCCAGAAGCGTGATGCGATCGGTTATTCAACAGGAACATTCAGTGGCCGACATTTTGAAGCAAACCAACCACCTTCTTTTCCCGGATTTGGATCGTGCGGGCCTGTTTATTTCCTTGTTTTTGGGGCGGTACAATCCGCAAACCCGCTGGTTTAGTTATGGAAATGCCGGACATCCTCCCCTGTTGGTTTACAAAGCGGCCACCAAAGAGGTTATTGAGTTGGATGCCGAGGGAATGATCATCGGCATTCTGGATCAAATGGATTTTGAAGAAAAGAACATACGTTTGGATGTGGGAGATATCATCGTTTTTTATACAGACGGAATTATGGAAGCGGTCAATCCGTACAAGGAGCAATTTGGCCTGGATCGTCTTGCAGAAATTATCAAGATCTTCCACGATGAATCAGCCAGAGATATCGTCCATAATCTTTATAATCAACTGGATATCTTTGTAAATCGAAAAGAACAGGAAGATGATGTGACCGTTATCGTTGCCAAAGTGACCGAATGAGAGAGGAGAAAATGCTCAGCAACCGATCAGACGCCATACTTGAACAGATTTCCCGGACAAACAAGTCCGATTCCAAGGCATTGAGTCAGCCGAAAGATGCCTATATTGCGTTTCGCATTTTCAATGAATACTTTGCGCTCCCCATCCAGAATGTGCGCTATTCCATGCCCATTGGAAAAATCACCCCCGTTCCGGATGTTCCGCGATTTTTGCTGGGCATTACAAACGTTATGGGCGAGATTATTTCGGTGGTAGACATATTCGACTTTATTTTTCAAAAGCCCCTTCCACTGGATCAGCAAAAGTGTTTTTTATTGCTGATTAAATGGAAAGACATTGATACAAGTTTTGTGGTGTCCGATCTCATGGATATGCTTTTGTTCGAAAAGTCTGAAATTCAATCCGATCTGCTTCCGCTGAGTAAGGAAAAAAGACGCTATTTTGTTGGGGGGGCATTTTGGGAGGGAAAAATTATTGGCGTTTTGAATCTTGAAAATATTTTGGCATCAGAAAGAATGCGGTTTGGTGAAGATTAGATGGCGGACTATTTATTCCCCGGCATCTGCCGGTATCCGGGAAAGGGAGGAACACCCGTTACCCGTTTGGGTGAGGTTTGGACCGTTTGAGTTGGCTGCAAGTCATCAATAAGTGTGGAGTTTAACATGAGAAAGAGATCGTTTAAACAGGAAATGGGGATGCTCCTGGGGATGAATCTGATCGGCTTTTTTGTTTTGGCCATTATTTACTGGACGGGTTATTACTATCTGTTCAACCACAGCCATGAAGTAGCCAAGATTGGCTGGTTCTTGTTCCTGATGTTCATTTATATGGGATTTCAATATGCCCTCTTTCGAAAATATGTTGACCGAATTTTAATCCCTTTGCAGGATTTTTATCAGGTGCTCAGCAACATCCAAAAGGGAAACTATGATCTGATGCTTCAGGAATCAGATATCATTGAAATTAACGAATTGGCACAACTCATTAATGGAATGATTGCCTATTTCAATAATTTCATTAAGAATTTGCAGCGAATGGCCGTAGGGGACCTGGATATTCAATTTCAGGAAAATGGTGCTCTCAATCATTCGCTTGAGGCGGTGGTTGTAAATTACAAGGAGCTGTTGAATGGAATAAAAACTGCGATTCAGCAAATGAACGAGGCGGCAGAAGAGACCTCTTCGGCCACACAGCAATTGTCCAGCGGCATTAATGAACAGGCAAGTAGTGCCAATGAGATGGATGCCTCTGTGGAGGAAATGTCGCAAACCGCTCAAAGCATTGCCAGTACCGCCGAGAAGCTTAAAGAATCGACCGATCAGGTTTATGGCCTGGTCGAAATAGGGCGGGCCATGCTGGAAAGTCACCGGAAAGAAATGGAACAGACAAAAGAAATTGCCAAAGAAAATCAAAAAACGGTGGCCGCCCTGATTGAAAATATCCGGAAAATCGAAGGGATTTTTCATCGGATTACGGATATTGCCACGGAAACCAAAATGCTGTCACTGAATGCGTCTATTGAGGCTATCAAAGCGGGCGAAGAGGGTAAGGGATTCTCCGCCGTGGCGATTGAAATTCGAAAATTGGCGGAAAATATTCTGCATTTTACAAATGAGGTTCATTCGGTTGTAACCATGACAAATAATTCCGTCAATGAAGTCAAAATAACATCGGGTAAAACGGAAAGCGAAATTGATCATATTTATCAGCAATCTATTGAGCTGGATGATCGGTTCGGAAAAATTGACGAGGAAACCAGTGAAATTGTGAAAGTGTCTCAATTCTTGTCGGAGGCGTCCAGTCAACAAAAAATTGCCACGCTGGAAATGACAAAAGCAATTCAGGAGGCGTCGGTCACACTAA
This sequence comes from Calditrichota bacterium, assembly GCA_013151735.1. Taxonomy (NCBI): domain Bacteria; kingdom Pseudomonadati; phylum Calditrichota; species Calditrichota bacterium. The sequence continues at coordinate 123,980 of JAADHR010000199.1, forward strand.
AGGAATCGGCAAAAAGCGCTACAAGTATTGCAAATTCGATGCGACAGTTGCGGGATTTTATTGACCACTATACGGAAGAAGTGAATTCATATTTTATTAACAAAGGAAATGTGCACCATGAAATTATCCAAAATTAGCATTTATTTGTTAATTGAAATTGTTGCCGCCTATCTGGTCATTATTGTTGGGTTTGGCATTTCGCTTTTTTTGAGTAATTTGGCTTTCAGTCCCGAGCAGGTGGCTTTTTTTAAACGGCTGTATATGGACTTGGGGGGAATCGCCTTTTTACTGACGGTGGCGGTTCCGGTCTATTTTATGGAATCCATTTTGAGGGAACTTCATCGATTAAAACACAAAGAAGGCACGGCCCTGGAAGAAAAATGGATCAAACGCATTACCCGCGGGCACTATTTTATGGGATTTTTTGAATTCTTACTCCATTTTTCGGCCTATCTGATCGGCATTCTCTTTATGAAAATGGGACCGGGAATCAGCCAAATTCAAGTGTACCAGGCGGTTAGTGCTTCACTGGCCATCAGCATTACGTTTGCAATAATTATTACGCTGCTTTCAAAACGGGCCATTACCGCCGGCATTGCGTCCTCGAATTCTTTAACCAATCTTTTGGATGTGAGAGAAAGTATTTTCAAGAAACTGCTGACGCTCAATTCGGGATTCTTTTTGATTGTCGTTTTTGTGCTCGGTTTTATCAATCTGTCCAGCAATTTTAAAATTCTGAAAAAGAATCAAATGGACGAAATCCTAATGACTGATCACAACCTGAGCGCCTTTTTCGACACACTCGATCTCGAAAATTTGTCCGATTTGTCGCGTGCCAAAACATATCTTACCCGGTTTTTTCGCTCCCAGTTCAAGGAATTTCTTTTGGTGGGGCCGTCCGGAAAGGTTCTGGGTTCCAGTCAGGATACGAATCCTTTGAAAGAAATTCCTTTTTCCGAATTGCAGAAGAAATCCTTTCTCAATTATAAAAGTACCGGGCTTTCCTATTATCCCGATTATCCCAACAGCAAAATCTACCTTTGGAAGCCGGTGGATGGCGGAAGCGTATTTTTTGTTTCCGTTATTCACGAAGATATTATCGGTTCTCTTCTCATTTCGAATTTTCTTCATCAAGCCTGGATTTACATCGGAATTATTTTGTTAGGCCTTCTTCTGCTAAGCTACATGGCGTATGACCTCATTCAGCCTATTCGAAATATTATTAATAAGGCAACAAGGATTTCTGAAGGGGATTTGACCCAGCCCGTGCCGATCGAAACCTGGGATGAATTACTCCTGCTGGCCCGTGCGTTTGAAAACATTCGTGTGAGTTTCCAAAAGATCACCAGTCGGATTCGGGGCTCGGCCGAAAAAATGCAGGATATTTCCGATTCGATCGCAGAAGCGACCAATCAGGAGGCTTCTGCCGTTGTGGAATATGCCTCTTCCGTCAACGAGGTACTGGCCACATTGGAGGAATTGGCCCAAACCAGCAAGAAGGTTTCAGACAGCGCAGCTGGTGTTTCCGGTTTAACGGAAAAGAACCTGCAAAAGGTTGAAGACAGTAACCAGATCATTCAGGAATATTTTCAGCAATCTCAGCAAATTGAAGATCAATTTGAAAAAAATGTCCGACAGATGAAGGAGCTGAACAAAAAGATTCAGGACATCTCCCGCATATTGGAATTAATCGAAAATATTTCGGGAGAAACAAAAATCCTTTCCATTAATGCCTCAATCGAGTCCGCCAGAAGCGGTGACAATGGCAGAGGATTTGGTGTAGTGGCTTCTGAGATTCGAAAACTTACGGATCGGGTGGTCAACTCCACATCAACCATTCGGCAGTATATTCGTGAGGTACAAAATTTATCGGACGAAACAATGTCCATTACACAAAAAACCTGGGAGGGATTGCAAAAACAACTGGGATCCATTGAAATTATCCGCGATTCGTTTGATGAAATTCTTCAACACACGGAAAATGTTTCGGAGGTCGCCAATCATATCTCGGAAAGCATTCAACAGCAGTCGATCGCAACACATCAGGTCAGAAATACCATGGAGGAAATTTCACAGGTGATACGGGATTCTTCGGAAATGATTCAGCGAACGAAAAATCAGGTACAGGATTTCAACATCCTTTCAACGGAATTTCTTAACCTGGTTGCGGTTTTTAAATTTAACCAGGAGGACCCCTCCCGTTCACGTCAACAAGAGTCCAGACCAACCCCGCAGATTCCAGAAACCCTTTTGGATGAGGTGTATAACTCATGATTTTCAGACTGGATAGCAACGAATTCGACTGGTCAGAATTGCTGCCGAGTTTTATTGAATCGGCAGAAGAAAACTTATCCTTTCTCGCCGAAGACCTGATGAATCTGGATGAGGACAATAAAAACTCTGACCTGTTTGAAGATATTTACCGCCGCGCCCACAATTTGAAAGGCTCTGCCTACACAATCGGATTCAAAGACCTGGGAGATCTGGCGCACAGCATGGAAAATATACTAAAAGCCTATTTTCAGGGGGAACGAACGCCGTCTTCACAGGACATTGACCTGCTTATGAGGGGGCTGGATAAATTAAAAGAGATGCTCGATGAGCTGAAGAAAAAGGGTTGGGTGGATGACCACAAGGAAGAAATTTTGGAATTGGAAAGCCAATTTGATGCCTGCCTGCAATCTGCAGGGAACGAGAACTCTGAAAGGAATACGGCAAAATCGTCCCCCGCAGGTGCTTCGGGCGTATCCAAAAAATCGAAAAATGGAACAGCTTCATCCATTCATCAACCGGAGATTTTGTTTGATTCTGTACGGGTCAAAACGGTCTATCTGGAAAAAATCATGAATTTGCTGGGCGAACTGGTCATCTTAAAAAATTCCCGATCGGATGATACCAAACACCTGGCAAACAGCAAGAAGATAATGAGGGATTTTTTTGCCGAATTTTTGCATTTTCAGGAAAAACACAATCCTGTGCAGGAGTCCGGGGCCTGTTTGGGGGACAAAAGACAGATGCAAATTCTTGCCAAAAAAGGCAGTGACGTTCTGAAAACAATGGATACCCTCTTTGAGAGGATTGTAGAAAATTTCGATCGCTTCAGCAATTTGCTGGACCAGCTTCAGAACAATGTGGTCAATATTCGAATGGTCCCCTTTTCCATTATTTTTCGGGGATTTCAACGAACGATTCGTGATTTGGCCAAAGAATTTGGCAAAGAGATTCATTACGTGCAGGAAGGCGGAGAAACGCAGATTGACCGGGGGATTTTGGAGGGGTTGGTTGATCCTATGGTCCATCTTATCCGCAATTCTATTGACCATGGTATTGAAACCGTGGACGAACGGAAGCGGGCCGGAAAACCCGAAAAAGGGATTATTCGCATTGCGGCCACCCAGGAAAACGGACAAATCAGGGTTGTGATAGAGGATGACGGCCGCGGAATAGATAGTGAGCGAATCAAAGAAACGGCTTTGGCGAAAGGCCTGCTCACGCAGGAGCAGCTGGAGGCGATGACAGAAAAAGAAGCGCTGGATTTGATTTTTGAGTCGGGTTTTAGCACAAAGAAGGTGGCCAACCAGATTTCGGGGCGAGGAATCGGGATGAGTGTGGTTAAACAGAACATCTCGAAATTGAACGGAGATATTACCATTGAAACGGCCCCCGGCAAAGGAACAAAATTTATTTTGAGTCTGCCCCTTACCCTACTGATTTCACGAGCCTTGCTGGTCAAAGTAAAGGAACACGTCTATGTGCTCCCAACATCTTTTGTCAAAAAGATTTTGACCTTTCAGCATTCCGACCTCATGTACTTTTCCAGTTATCCGGTGATTCTGATAGGAAAAGAGGCCATTCCGCTGGCATCCATTTATGAAATTCTGAATAATCAGAAGAATGGTTATTTTGATAAGCTTAATGCCCGTTATGAAGGGATTTTGGTCCAGGCAAATAATCAAAAGCTCATTCTCTGTGTGGATCAAATCCTGGAAGAACAGGGAATTGTGGCGAAATCTTTGGGAACACATATTAAACACATTCCGAAAATTTCGGGTTCAACCGTCCTTGCCGACGGCAGCCTGGGGCTTATTCTGGATATTCCCGCCATTTTAAGAGCGCTGAAAGAGGATTTTCTTGAGTCCGGGTTGTCCGGAACGTTGATTCAGAAGAATCTTGAAGAAGAGAATCACCGCGCCGGGGGAAATCATATTCTTCTGGTGGAGGATGAACTGGCCACACAGCAACTGGAGAAATCCATTCTGGAAAGTGCGGGTTTTCATGTGGAGGTTGCCAATAATGGATTAGAAGCCCTGAGAAGACTTGAATCGAGTCCTGTGGATTTGGTGATTACGGACATTAATATGCCGGAAATGGACGGGCTTAATCTGACGAAGAGCATTCGAAGCAAGGATCAGTTTTCCCACCTGCCTGTTATTGTGGTGTCATCAATGGATAACCCGGAGGACAGGCAAAAGGGAATTTCGGTTGGAGCGGATGCCTATATTTCGAAGAATCGATTTAGCAGGGGTGAATTGGTCGATGTTGTCAAATCATTTATGGAGTGACCATGTCACGTTTATTGGACCAAAAGTTTCAGGAGATGGATGCGGCAATTGAAAAACTAAATTCGGTTGTCAATTCATATTGTCTCATTGCCATTGGTTCCTCAACGGGGGGGCCAAAGGCGTTACGAACAATTTTTGAAAAATTGCCATCCAATTTTCCCGTCCCGATTATTGTGGCACAGCACATGTCGCGCGGATTCATGAAGAATCTTGTTGAGCATATCAACAAAATTTGCTCCTTGCGCGCATGTCTGGCGGAAACCGGAATGAAACTGGAAGCAGGTGCGATCTATTTTTCTCCTGACGACCAGCATGTGCGTGTAACCCGGAAAATGACTCTTGAACTGGTTCAGTTTGCGAATGGGAAATTATATGTTCCTTCGGTGGATGTGTTGTTTGAATCGGTGGCCGAATCTCTGGGAAAACGCGCCATCGGGATTATTTTAACGGGAATGGGAAATGACGGGGCCGCCGGTTTGCGCAAAATGGCCGATGTAGGGGCATTTACCATTGCCGAAAGTGAAGAAACATCTGTTGTTTTCGGAATGCCAAAGGTTGCCATTGAAAAAGGCGCAGCCCGCGAAGTTTTACCGATTTATGAAATTGCCAATCGAATTATTGAACTGACAGGACTTTCAAATTAGTGTGGTTAGAGGAATGAACTCATCTGAATACGCAGTTTATAAACGGAAAATTTCAGACTTTATTCAGGAACACTATGCCATTCGAACGACGGATATGAATTTGCACTCGCTGGACTATTTTATTTTGACGCGCCTGAAGGTGCTGGGAAAACCCATCTCAGAGTACTACGATTATCTTCTTCAAAATTATCATGAAAACGGAGAAGAAATCAGACTCTTTTTGGATGAAATAACCGTACAGGAAACCTATTTTTTCCGGGATCAAGGTCAATTTCAGGCACTTATCGAATATGTTTTGCCCGCACTGATTGAGCAAAAGCGGAACAGGGACGAATCGCTTCGGATCTGGAGCGCCGGTTGTTCCACCGGCGAAGAGCCGTATACGATTGCCATTATTTTAAACGAATATTTTCAAAATATTTTGGATTGGAATATTCTTATCCGAGCCACCGATGTGAATATGGTGGCGCTTCAGAAAGCCAAAAAAGGAGTGTACCGAAAACACTCGTTTCGGGGCGTTTCGGAATCCATCAAATCCAAATATTTTTTTTCCGAAGGGAATTCCTATTTTTTAAAAGAATCCATTAAAACGATGGTCAGTTTTGATTATTTTAATCTGGCCTCCGATACCTTTTTGCCCGTGGGCAGGGGGAATACATGGGATATTATTTTCTGCCGAAATGTTTTGATTTATTTCCATAAGGAACGAATTAGGAGCCTGTTGAAACGGTTCCACAGAGCGCTTCATGAAAAGGGATTTTTATTTCTCGGGTTTTCAGAGAATATCTTTTCCTATTCAAGGGATTTTGAGTCCGTTCATTATGAAAATAGTTTTTTTTACAAAAAGAAATTTCCGGGCAAAAAACCGGTTCGCGAGCCGAACCTTCGAAAATCATACCCGGAACGCGCAAAGGGGCGGGCAACGGGACATGAAGGAGGCCGGCTTACCCATCGGGAATCCCGGAAGGGCAAAAAAACATTTGATGAGCAATTGGAAGTTATTAAGGGCCTCTTTTCCCTGGAAAAATACGAACAGGCACACCGGATGATGAGTGAAATTCGGATTGTTCCTCCGGAAAAGGAAATAGAATATCTGTTTTTAAAGGCCCGTATTTCGTCCAATTTGTCGAAATTGGACGAAGCCAATCATGCCATTAACCTTATTCTTTCGAAAAATGCGCTTGACAAAGAGGCCTATTTTCTAAAAGCCCTGATCCTTTTCCGGTCGAATAATGTGAACGGGTCGATTGAAAATTTCAAAAAGGTGTTATATGTTGATCCCGATTATGTGTTGGCACGGCTCTATCTGGGAGATTTATACCGCATGAAAGACCGGTTCAAACTGGCTCAACGGGAATATCAAAATGCACTCATTACACTGGAAAAAAATCTACAGATCGATTTGGGGCCTTTTGCTGCGGGTTTTTCCTCGGAAATATTGGCTCAAACCTTTATCAACAAAATCAAAAGTCTCGAAAAATCACATGAAACATATGGAAACAGGCGGATGGCCGTTTCCGGGAGGTAAAAATGACAAAAGGCAAAATTCTGGTGGTAGACGATGAGCCCTTTATCAGGCGTTCTCTTGAATTTGTTCTAAAAAAGCAGGGATACGAGGTGCATACCGCAACCAACGGAGAAGAAGCCCTTGAATTCCTGAACCGTGCCAATGGGGGCAAACCCGACCTGATGTTTTTGGATGTTATGATGCCCAAAGTGAATGGTTTCCAGGTGGTTGAGACGGTAAAAAATACCCCCGATTTAAGCAATATTTATGTGATTTTATTAACGGCAAAAGGGCAGGAAGCCGATCGGCAAAAGGGCTTTGAACTGGGTGCCGATGATTTTATGATTAAGCCCTTTAGTCCGTCACGTTTGCTGGAAAAAGTAGCCACCATTTTATCGGAAGAAGGATAGCAATGGACGCCGCTCTGCAACGTATTGTAACTGAGATAAATAATCTTCCGACATTGCCTCAGGTGGTGGAGTCCGTCATGAGTATGGTCGAAGATCCCACGACAACGGCAACACAATTGGCGGCGATCATTTCAAAGGATCAGGCGCTGATGTCGAAGGTGCTGAAAGTGGTGAATTCGGCCTACTACGGAATGCCGCGCAAAATTACCACCCTTAATCAGGCTACCGTCATTCTTGGATTTAATACGATTAAAAATCTGGTCTTAAGCGCTTCAATTTTTGGTGCATTTGACGATCATTATTCGAATCGGCGCTTCAGCCGAATCAAATTCTGGGAGCATTCCATTGGAACAGCCGTGGGTGCCCGGGTCCTTTCGAGACGTATCGGATTGGGAAATCCGGAGGAATTGTTTGTGGCCGGGCTGGTACACGACATCGGAAAAGTTGTTATTGACGAATATCTTCATGACGATTTTCTCAAAATACTGGATATTGTTGAGACACGGCCTGTCCGCATTCTGGATGCCGAGAAGGAAGTTCTTAGTTTTGGGCATCCAATCCTTGGAGAATGGGTCGCCACCAAGTGGAATCTGCCTCAAAATTTGGTAACGGTTATTGCTTATCATCACACACCGAGCCTTGCCCATGATTATAAAAAGATGGTCTCCGTTGTTCATCTGGCGGACGCCATTTCCCGGATCGAAGGGATTGGCTATGGCGGCGATTTACAGACACCGGTTATTGACCCCCAAAGTTGGGAAACGCTCCAAATCCCTGCTGAGGAATTGGGAGAATTAATTCTTAAAATTAAAGAAGAGTTCAAAAAGGCCACTGTTTTTTTGGCCATGGCAAATTAATTCCTGCGGAAAGATTCTCGATAAGGAACAAAATGGCAGGCGTACAGAAATCCAGCAGAGGCCAATGACTACAGATAAAATGAACATGCCCGTAATTGACCATTTGGACCCAATAGCAGAAATGGCCAGACCCGAATCTGAGGCAGAAGCCTTAAAGGCGGCCTATGAGGATTACAAGCGTCTGTACGGCCTGTCAACGGTTTTTTATGAATCTCATCAGATTTCTGTCGTTCTGGACCGGGTATTGGAGGCCTTTGGCGAGATTGTGCGTTTTTCGGGAGCCGCTCTTTTTCTCATGGATCCGGCTACAAAGGAAGTTCAGCTCTCCGAGAGCAGGGATCTTTCTCCTGCGGCTATCCGAAAATTGGAAAATTTCAAGGCGGAAGGTTTTCTGAAATGGGCGCTTAAAAATGACCGAATTTTTCTCTTGCCAGACAAGGCTATGGCGTCGAAAGCAGCGACCCTTTTTATTCCTCTTGTTGTCAATTCCCTTCCTCTTGGAATTTTGTTGATTTTTGTTGAGTCGGGCGGGGAAGAAATCTCCGCCAAATTAATGGACCAGTTTACTCTGCTGGCCACACAAGGCGCCATGGCCATTGCAAATGCCAAACTTTACAGAGATTTGCAGCGAAAAAACCGCACGGTTTCCGAAATCAGAAATTTTCTCACCGGCATCTTAAGCAATATGGCTGACCCGCTCATTGTTTTCAATGAGCGTCAGGAAATCAGGGTTTTTAACCCCGCAGCCGAGGCCCTCTTTCAGTTGCCGTTAAACCGGGTAATTCACAAGAGATACGAAAATGTTCTGCCGCGAGCCCTTACCACACTATTTAACAAGGCCTTTCAGTTGGCTCAGCAAGGCGAGAGTTTCCAGGAAGATGATATTCCTTATTTAAATAACGGCCATTTGATTCCACTGGGTATTCGGGCCTCATCCATTAAATCCCCATCGGGTGCATTTGGAGGCGTAATCATTTCGGTTCGGGATTTATCGGAAGCCAGAGAATTGGTGAATCTGCGAAGAATCGATCAATTGAAGGATGAATTCATGTCGTCAATTTCCCACGAATTGCGCACGCCGTTAACGGCCATTCAATCCTTCACCGAAATTCTCCTGGATTATAATGAGGACGATCCCGAAACCCGGCAGGAGTTTTTGCAGGTGATTCAGAGCCAATCCCATCGATTGTTAACGATTATCGATAACATTCTAATGGTTGCGGAAATCAATCGCGAGGGTCTCTCTGTTTCAATCTCTCAATTTTCTTTGCCGGAATTGATACAGGAAATCATCCGTCTCTTTCAGGAAAGAGTGCAAGAAAAATCCATAGAATTAAAGATTCTCATTCAGGAGGGACTTTCGGAGATCACGACGGACATCCGGTATATTAGGCAGGCGCTTGTAAATATTATGGATAATGCAATCAAATTCTCTCCGAAGGGGGGTACCATCAAAATCGGGGCAACGGAAACGCCTGCCAACACGGTACAAATTTCCGTGAGCGATTCCGGTGTGGGGATTCCCCCTGATAGCACACAGATAATTTTTGAACGGTTTAAACAGTTGGGAAATACGCTAACGGACAAACCCGACGGAACCGGATTGGGGCTCTATATTGCCAAAAAGTTGATTGAGAAAATAGGCGGGAGAATATGGGTGGAAAGTGAAAAGGGATCCGGAGCCACGTTTTTTATTGTGTTGCCCCTTGTGAGAATACAGAAAGGTGCGCGAAATGCCTGATACAGATGTAAACACATTGGATATTCTTTTGTTTACGTCGGGAAATTTTTGGTGGGGCGTGGATGTTTATTTTGTCCAGTTTGTGAAATGGGGAATTCGGGGGAAAGATCTGAAACCCCTGAAACCCACACAAGCGGCAAGTATCCTGGGAATTCCGCCGGCGCTTGGTTTGGAAGACCAGGGTCAGTTTTTTCCGGCTATTTTTTTAGCCGGAGCTTCGGAGGATTTTGATTTAAAATCCTTTCAGGGAACGGCCATCTTTTTGGGACATCACCGGAAAAATTTTGTTGTACTGGCCGATGAAATTGTTGGAACCGAAACCCTGAAAGTTCCCGGTCACATTCGGTCACTGCCTGAACATCTCAAGCCTGTATTTTCCGGAAAAAATATCTGGGCTGTGGCCGACATTCGGGGGAATTTGGTTTATTTATTTGAGCCGCCGACGGATTAGCCCGGCCGTTTTTCAGCCCCGGTTTTAGGGCCGGGGATAGCCTGCACAAAAAACAGGGGTCCGGCAGACAAATTCTTCCGGCCTGATAGAAAGAAGGAGCTCCAGTATTTTTGGAGATCGGTGGGTGATGCAGCCTGCAGATGGCATTGCCTCGTGCAGTGTCTGCCATTTTTGACAAAAACAGGACTTGAAACGCGCGATTGGTATTATGGAATACACACAGAATAATAATTACCGCAACAAGCGTCTGGGTGAAATTCTTGTTGAAAAGGGTTTGATTTCTCCTGAAGATTTGGAAAAGGCGTTCCGGATGCAGAAAAAAACAGGAGAACGCCTGGGGAAAATTTTGGTTGATCAGGGTTTTTTAAGCGAAGAAGATTTATTAAAGGCGCTGAGTCTGAAACTCAATATCCCCACGGCAAAAATCGATTCGTATGCCATCGATCCCTCCGTGGTTGAAATTATCACCCGCGATATTGCCGAAAAACACAAAATAATTCCCCTGTTCAAGGTGAATGATACACTCACAGTTGCCATGGCCGATCCCCTGGATGTTTACGTGGTCGATTATTTGCGCCATAAAACAGGACTGAACATTCAGACCGTTCTGGCATCCGAGTCCGATATCCAAAAGGCCATTGAAAAATACTATCGTGTACAGAATTCGCTGGATAAAGTCATTCACGACATTCAAATGGACGACACCCTGCTCGAAGAGCCCGCCGCGGAAATGTTTGAGGACTCTTCAGAAGAAGGGTCCTCCATCGTCAAAGTCGTAAACCTGATTCTCACTCAAGCCATTCGCGATCGGGCCAGCGATATTCATATTGAGCCGGATGAAAAAATTATGCGGATTCGCAACCGTATTGACGGGATTTTGCACCAGGCATTTACCCTGCCGTTCAAGTTTCATGCCATGGTGGTCTCACGAATTAAAATAATGTCGAACCTGGATGTGTCGGAGAGGCGACTTCCACAGGATGGGCGCTTTCAATATAAGGCGGGCGAAAAAATTGTAGATTTGCGGGTTTCTGTTTTGCCAACGGTGCGGGGTGAAAAGGTCGTGATGCGAATTCTGGATAAATCCGGATTTATTCTGGATCTTTCCCGAATGGGGTTTTCCCCGGAGGTATCGAAAAAATGGGATTACTTAATCCATCGGCCCCAGGGGCTTATTCTGATTACCGGTCCCACCGGAAGCGGAAAAACGTCGACTCTGTACGCGTCACTCAATGAAATTAACACCCCCGACAAAAATATCATTACGGTTGAAAATCCTGTGGAATATAATTTCCCGCTGATTAACCAGGTTCAGGTGAATCCCAAAGCCGGGCTGACATTTGCGGCCGGGCTTCGTTCGATTCTCCGCCAGGACCCGGATGTCATTATGGTTGGAGAAATTCGGGATCCGGAGTCGGCGGAAATTGCGCTGAGGGCGGCACTTACCGGCCATCTTGTGCTGAGTACGCTTCACACAAATGATGCGCCAAGCGCCGTGACGCGGCTGGTTGATATGGGCCTGGAACCTTTTCTGGTGGCTTCTTCCCTTTTGGGCGTGCTGGCACAGCGTCTTGCTCGGCGGTTGTGTGATGTTTGCAAAACGGAAGTCATATTGTCTCCGGAAAAAATAAGAAGCCTGGGATTGGGAGAAGATTATCTGACCAAAACATTTTATAAGGCTGAAGGTTGCAGAGAATGCCATCGTTCCGGATACAAGGGGCGGGTAGGCATTCATGAATTGCTTCTTGTGGATGATGAACTCCAACGCCTCATCCTGAAAAATGCTACGGATCATCAAATTCGTGAGGTCGCCATCAAACGGGGTATGCGTCCTTTGCGCTTGGACGGCCTCCGAAAAGCCGCAGAGGGATTAACATCGGTTGAAGAGATCCTTCGGGTAACATAATTCCTGTGGAAATACCTTTTTGCGGAAACGATACCTCACGGGTCAATTTTGAACGGGATTCCAATCAAAAAGTGAAGTCAGAATGGAAAAATACAAATTTCGCGCGCGTGATTTAACCGGAAATGTTCACAAAGGGATCATTTCTGCCGAATCTCTGGATGATGCCGTTCATTCTTTGCGAGAAAAGAACTACTATCCTGTCGTTTTAACCCGGCAACGCGGAAACCGGCTGGACAAACTCTCGGCTGGCAGTGCCGTGCGGATTTCCTCCAAAGAATTGATGTTGTTTTGCACGCAATTGGCAACCCTTCTCGGAGCGGGGGTATCGCTGGCATCGGCATTATCCACGGTGACAAAACAAATCAAAAATCTTCCCTTTCAAAAAATTGTATCCCATCTGGAAAATGATGTCACTCAGGGGCACTCCTTTTCTGCCGCGTTGTCAAAATATCCCAAAATATTTCCGCCCCTGCTGGTGAATATGATCAAAGCGGGCGAGGAAAGCGGCCAACTGGATAAAGTACTTGAGAATTACGCCCATTTTCAGGAAAGAAAGGAAGCCGTTAAATCGGAAATCAAAAATGCCATGATGTACCCCATTTTTTTGGTCATTTTGTCGGTTGGAATTATGGCGTTTTTGTTGATCTATATTCTTCCCAAGTTTGTTTCGGTTTTAAAAGAATCTCATGCGCAACTTCCGGTAACCACCCGAATCATGATCGGAAGCAGCGAATTTCTTCAGCATTATTATGCCCATATCTTCTTTGGGGCTATAGTTTTTCTTCTGGTTGGCCGACAAATAATAAAAACCCGCTCCGGCAGAAAGATGTGGGATTACCTGAAGCTGCATCTTCCCATTATGGGGAGTTTGGTGTACAAAATGGCTCTGGTGCGTTTTTGCAACGTATTTGGAGTGCTGATTCGCAGCGGGGTTCCCATTCTTCGATCTCTTGGCATGGCCCAAAATGTGGTGAATAATGTGATCTTTGAAAATGTGCTTCGTCAAATCAATTCAAATTTGACAATGGGCAAAAATCTGGGGGATGAAGTCGTCCGAACGCGCTTTTTTCCGCCCATGTTTGTTCAAATGGTAATTGTGGGAGAAAAGACCGGCCGCCTGGATCAAATGATGATGAAGATAGCCGATTATTACAACAAGGAAGCCAATCATACACTTAAGCGCCTGGTTGCCGCGCTGGAACCCACGATGCTGGTGGTCATGGCTTTATTGGTCGGCTTTATTGCATTGTCTCTTGTTTCCGCATTAATGAGCGTGCTTAATACAATTAAATAGAAAAACAGGCCTGTAACACAAGATGTCGGGGGACAGGAAGAATAGATAGATCATCGCAAAACACGAACAAGAAAAAGGAGGACTGTCAACATGTTTCGAAAAGTTCAAACTGAAAAGGGTTTTTCCCTGGCTGAACTGCTCATCGTGATTGCCATTATCGGCATTCTGGCCGGAATTGTTATCATGAATATGAACGGCTCGGAGAAAAGCGCGAAAGCAGCCAAACTTCGGGGAAATCTGGTAACCCTGAGAGAAGCGGTTTTGGCTTACAAAATGGATCATGGACATTACCCGTGTGTAAGTTCCGATTACAACCACAGTGGGAATGAAACCGTTTTTAAGGAACAATTGACCTGGTTTACGGACAAGAGCGGCAGACCCTCAAAAACCCGAACAGCCACCTATGCTTACGGACCCTATTTGCAATCGTTTCCGGATGAACCCATTACCGGTTCCACGAAAGTGGTTATTGATCGGACCCATGAACGCATTCTGGACGATCTCAAGAATTATGTGTACAATTCGAGCAGTGCCACGGGGGGCTGGTACTATGAAGCAAAAACCGGACAGGTTGTGGCGAACCTGAATAAGAACTTTGGCAAAGAATATGCCTTTTATTAATGGGTTAAGGGGGAAAGAACAGAGATGCGCTTTCCCCTTTTTTCTCTATCGGATTCAAGGTTCATACGTGCAATGAAAAACGATGAAGCAGGCTTTTCGCTGACGGAAATGGTTGTGTCGATTGCTCTGCTGGGGATCATTTCCACATCATTGCTTATGGCTTTGCAGATCCTGTCAGCCCGAACAATTGACCTCCAGAAGCGAACGCAGGCGTTGATGTTGGTACAATCGGGTTTGGAAAAGGTTGTATTTGAAAACAATCGAAATGGTTTTGACTGGCTTCAAGCCAGGAATTTCCCCGATGAACAGGATGCGGAGGGTCTAAAGGGTTTTGTTCGCAGCACCTCATTCAAAAAACTCTCTTCCACTCTTAAGGAGGTTGTTGTTCGTGTTTCCTGGAAAGGAGGCCGGAAAGTTACGGCGCTATGGGTAAGAAAAACAAAATGATTCTCCGACAAAAATGGGAAAGTGCGGAACGTGGTTTTACGCTTATTGAGCTTTTGCTGGTTGCTTCTCTTTCCGGTATTTTGTTTGGAATTATTTTTCAGCTTATCCACGTGAGTGAAATCGGGTTTAACCGTGGCTGGCATAAATCCGATTTCTACCGAAGTGCCCAGAGAGCCCTTTTGCTTATTTCTTCTGAAGCAAGGGGCGCAAATGAGCTTGCCGTTATCAATCCCGAAACGCTTCAACTCACAACAAATAAAGAAACCATCCGATATAAAATTCAGACGGATTCAGAATCGCAATGGATTGTACGGCAGCTCTACCAACCTGTTCAGAAGGAATGGATCAACGATCCCACAGAACCAATCGCCGCTGTTCAAATGAATTCTTCCATTGGAAACTTGCAATTCATACTTACAAGAATCGCGTCCGGTTACTATCAAATTACTCTGAAGAACAACACGGATCAATTGTTTGTTTCATGCTTTTTGCGAAAATAAGGGCGTATGATATCAGACAGCCAATGAAACGGGTTTATTCAAATGAAAATGGGGGACTGTTGATTGTTCTGCTGCTGCTGTTTGTGCTGCTGATGGGAATCATCATCGCCCTAACCGGGTTTTTATGGGCACAACATGAGGCGCTGCAGAATTCGGAAACCGCGACAAAGGCATTTTATTTTGCACAATCGGGACTGGCAGATTGCCTGGCCAACCCAACCATTCATGCGATTGATACGACCAATGTTGGCGAAGGGCAATTTGTTGTGACAGTGCAGTCCCTTGGCAGCGGTGGAAAATATTGGATTCGTTCGACAGGGATGTACAGGCAAAAAAAACGAACCCTTTCGGTTTTGATTGTGAAGCGAAAAAAATCGGGTATTAAAATCCTCGATTGGCAGGATTCTTACATTAAACAAGTGATTGACTGAATGATGGGCAGACGTTTACATTTTACATCCAGGACAACCGTTTTCGGAATGGATTGGGGACATCACTCTGTAAAAGTGGTCGGTCTGCAAAAGAAAGGCGGCACATTCAGGTTAACCCACTGTGCTGTTTTTACCGTGCCCTCCGATAAAGAGAGTGTTTCTGTTGAGGAAAAGATTGCTCAAAAAATAGATGCCTGGCATGGAAGGGACGCGGCTATCGTTGTTGGTGTGGGTGGAAACGATGTGATTGCCCGCTATATAAAATTGCCGGATATGCCTGAAGGAGAGTTTCGAAAAGCAGCGCTCTGGGAGGTCCGCGATCAATTATATTTTGGGGTGGAAGACGCAATATTGTGGGCGGATTACCTGGGGAAGATTACGGAAGGAGCGGTGAAAAAAACACACGGTGTGGTTTATGCCGTTCGAAAAAGCGCGGTCTTCGACAGACTGCGGAACCACCAAAAATCCACCTTACAGCCCCGGATGATTGTTCTCTCGGCGGAAGCCGATCGTCTGGCCTGGCACCGTCATACAAAAGAGCCCGTTCTGCTCCTGAATATCGGATATTCACGGACCCAAATTTCAATTGTCCGGCAGAGGAAGGTTGTTTTTCTTCGGGATGTTAATTTTGGCACCGGGCAAATTCAGACTGAGATTTCCTCAAATCTGGGAATTTCTGACCGCGAAGCGGAATCGGTTATGAAGCGGATTCGTTTGGAAAACGGTGTAATCACGCTTCCCGGCTCATCATATTCCAAGCAGGATATGGAATTTCTATTTCATTTTATTGAGATAGCCCTTGAACCTCTGGTCGATGAAATTCAATTATCGCTGCAATTTTTTTCAAGCCAGCTTCACGAGAGTGTAATAGAGATCAGTTTGCTGGGTGGAGGAGCGCTGATAAGCGGCTTTAAGCCGTATCTGGAAGACAAAATTGGTTTGCCGGTTGATATTAATAATCCGTTTCAATCCATTGAAATAGATGAAAATGATTTTGACAGAGAGTCGCTTTATAAAATAGCATCCCTTTTTTCCACAGCCGTTGGTTTGGCCAAGAGCCGGTTTGCGTCAAATAAACAGTCTCTCAACCTGTTGGAAATTATTAAAGAAAAGGAAAAAACCGAGAGAAAAAAGGGTGCCGCTTTCCGAATCGCATCGTTGTCTGCAGTCCTTTTTATATTGATTCTTGGATTTTTCTTTTCTCAAAAAACAACAGCCCTGCAGAACAAAAAGATTGTTCTGGATGCAAAATACAAAGCAATTCAAAATCGTTTGAAATTATTGAAAGAGCTGGAGGAAAAAACCGGATTACTGAGCTCAAAGTTCAAAACATTACTGGAGATTAAGGGAGAGCAGCCGCGCTGGTCCATTATTCTGAAATCTCTGGGACGCACGCTTCCGGAAGGCACGTGGATTACGGATTTTAAGGGGGCACGTGCAGAGCAAACAGACACTGCGGGAGGCGATCCGGATAGTCCCGAAGAAGAAACGGATGCGGCCTATTGGCAATTGAGCCTCAAGGGGAGATCCTTTTCAGGGGCAAACGTGCGGATTTTTTACAATCAATTGCAGAACATGCCCTATTTTTCGGATGTCATCATTACCCGCATCGCCCGTGCGGAAAACGAGCAGGCCGATAATCTCCTTGAATTTGAGATCAACTGTCAAATGGCAAAGAATTTTAGTCAGACCGTACAGGCAAGAGATGAACATTAAAGAAAAGAAAATTTCTCCCAAGGGCCGACTCCTTATTCTGCCTGCAGCAGCCACAGGTATCAGCCTGCTGCTGATTATTTTTTTCCTGTGGCCAAAAGTGAGAGAATACCATCGCGTGAGAGCTGATTATGAGCACGAACGTTCCATTGTAGAAGGGATTTCGGGTCGCTGGGCCGAGATATCGCGGAAGGAAAACGACTACCGCGAAATCTACCGCAATTTGCAAGAGATTTCCAGGCGTGTTGGAAAATCCTGGACAAAAATCGATTATATGAAAATCTTTATTGATCGCTCGCATTCAAGCCGGGTAAAGATTATCTCATTTTCACAGAGTCGGGAGAAAACAACAGACACAAGGCGGGAAATTACCTTTTGGCTTACGATGCGCGGACGGTATAAAGCCATCGGGAATTATCTGAAATATCTGGAATCAACGTATCCTATTGTTGATATTCAATCGCTTTCTATTCGGCCTCAATCGACACGGTCGAAAAGAAATGTCCCATTAAATATTCGGATATCCGGGAAAATTATTTTTCTCATTTAAGGCAGTAAAATAACAATGACGCATAAAAAATTGGCGGTCTACAGTTTTATTTTGGCGGTTCTTTTTTTGATGCTGACGTTTAGCGTCGTAAAAAGAAATGCCCGATTTTCGGCCGAAAACACATCTGAAACGTTTTCCACAGAGCCAGGCGATTTTTTTTTCACATCACCTGATACAAACTTTTCGGAGATTCAGATTGAAAAAATAACGCCAATTTTTGCAGGAGTTTCTCCGGATTTTGATCAGGAGTGGGGGCGGAATCCTTTTCAGCCCTTTTTCTACAGCCGCCCAATACATAAAAAACGCCTTCGACAGCGCGCTCTGCAATTGGAAGGGATTATTCAAAAGGGCGGCCTCAGAAAAGTGATCATTAATGGAAAGATACTGACTATCGGCGACAAAATAGAAAATTATCGGGTCAAGTTGATTCTTGAGAATATGGTTGCGTTGACAAATGGGAATAGGGAAATCTATTTGAAGTTTTGACAGGATGGAACACATGAAAAAATTAATTCCGATTGCGTGGCTGGGTCTCTTGCTGGTCGGATGTGCCGGAACAGCGCCGAAAACCTATCATTTTCCGGATGCTCCCTGGCTGGTTCAACCAAGCGATCTGGCAAAAAATGAACCTCGGGTCCCTCAAAGGATCGATCCTTTCTCTGGCGAACGCCTTTCGTTCACATTCAAAGACGCACCCATTCAGCAGGTTTTGTTAGCCGTGACACAGGAGTTTGGTGCAACCCTGATCAGCAGTTCCTCGCTCACCGGAAATGTGACCGTTTCATTACGAAATGCGTCACTTCCCGAAGCGCTCAATCGGATTTTGGCCGGTTCCCCCTATGGATACATTATCGACGGTACGTTGGTTCGTGTCTTAAAGGGAACAGATCAAATCACCCAAATACTTCGTCTCCACTATGCCCGGGCGACTGATATTGTTGATAATCTAAAGGGCATGTCGGAGAAAGCAGCCATTTTGGCGGACAAACGCACCAACAGCATTATTGTTCGAGATACCTGGAACAGGGTGAAAGAGTTGGAAGCGGTCATCAAAAAGATGGATGTGCCCGTACCGCAGGTCTTAATCGAAGCTGAAATGATAGAGATTAATGCGGACGACAAGAGGAACCTGGGTCTTCAATTGTCTGCCGCCTGGGAAAAAGCCGGCCAGACGTTGCAGGCCGCCTCACCTTTCCAGGTCAATCCCTTATCTGTTCTGATGAGTTACGGGAATCTGAAGCGGGGGCAGGCTCAAGCACTGATTGAAGCGCTTGAAGACCGTACGCACGGTCAACTCCTTTCAAGTCCCCGCATTGTGGCATCCAACGGGCAAACGGCACACATCTTAATTGGGGAAAAAGTGCCTTACCAGCGCCAGACTTCTGAAACCGCTGCGGGAGGAATTATTGCCGACGTGGAATTTGTTGATGTTGGAATAAAATTAGAGGTAACGCCAACGGTCAATCTTGCCGATAATTCTATAGTGATTGATGTATCGCCGGAGGTGAGTGAGGTTATGGATCAGGCTGTGCAGGGGGTTCCAAGGATTTCCACCCAGGAGGCGCATACACGGGTTTCTGTAAAAGACGGGGAGACCGTGGTAATTGGCGGGTTGATGCGGGATAACAAGCGAAAAACGGGGAAATCGATTCCGATTTTAGGGCGTATTTTCTTGTTGAAGTATCTGTTCTCGCACACAGAAAAGCATGATGATCGAAGAGAATTAATTGTTTTTATTACACCGCACATTATCAATAAGGAACAGATTCTCCAAATGGGGCGGGTACAACAAAAGATCCACGAACACCTGAAACTTGGAAAAGATTGGAATCTCTTCAAATAGGTAAATAATAAAAGATGACGCTTTCACAATTGCAAAATTCTCTGGATGAAAATGAGTTAAAACGACGCTGGGAACTATCCCAAAAACAAATGCTTCTTTTTAGTCGCGATTTTGCCCGGATTTATCGGGCCGAAAAAGCCAAGCGGGAACTGCTGGAAGTTCTTCATAAAAAACTTCGGGCTATTGTTGATGCTATGTTCGACGGAATGGTTGCGACCAATGAAGAACGGATCGTCCTGGATGTGAATAAAACATTTGAACGAATGTTTCATATCAAACAGGAGGATATCCGTGGATATCCTTTGGGGGAAATTTTACCGTATCCCGAAATCATTCGAGCCATTGAGACCATGCAGGCATCGAATAAACATTTTCAATCCATGGAATTGCATTTCAGACGCGACCGGGAGCACTATTTTGAGATTAATATTTCTCGCATTCGGGGCGCCCGGGAAGAACCCATGGGGTATGTTCTTCTTTTTCAGGATGTGACCGACCGCATGCGCTTTGACCGCATTAAAAGCCGGTTTATTACATTTGCCTCCCATGAAATTCGTACGCCTCTGCATGGCTTGCTTGGATTTTTGAATTTAATTTATGAAAATCTTCAGGATCGGCTTCGCGATGAGGAAAAAAAACACTTTCAATTCCTTCTGGATTCCGGCGAGAATTTGCGCGAGGTTGTGGAAGAAATGCTCCAGATGTCCACCCTTCAAAAAGAGGACTCCAGGCTGCGGCGGAGCCATGTGTCTGTTCAGGATCTCATTCAGTCGGCCATTGAAAAAGTTTCCCTGGAGCAGGAGGCCATGGGAGTTACGGTGAAATTTAACCCGCCAGAGCAAGAGATGATCTTGTTTGTTGAGCCCGATTTGTTGTTGAAATCTTTCGAAAGTATCTTGAAAAATATCATTATTTATACCCTTCCTGAAGGGATTATTTTTATTCGTGTGGAAGAGGCGCAGGAACACTATAAAATTCTTTTTGTCTGTCCCGACATCACGCTGACTCGGGATGAGGTGGATATTATGGTAAACGATTTTTACAATATGGAGTCGCAGATTACAAAAGGGGTTGACGGATTGGAACTGGGATTTCCCCTGGCAAAAGACATTGTGGAATGGCATGGAGGACAATTGTGGGTTCCGGATAACGGCGATTTCTCAATCGTAATCACACTGCCGCGGTTCTTGTCTCAAGAAAAAGGACATCTTTCATGAACAAATGGGAAGAATTGAAACCATTCGTCAAGGAGTTGCGGTTTGACGATTGTTTTGTCGATTTTAGAATAGAAAATGCCATTACATCGCCTGCCCGCAAAATATTGATTGTGGATGATGAAAGGGAAATTCGCGAGCTGGTTCGTGAAACGGTCATGATTGACAATTTTGAAATTCTGGAAGCAGAAACCGGAGACGCAGCGTACGATATCATTTTAAAAGAGCACCCTGATCTGATTATTCTGGATGTAAAGATGCCCGGTACACTGGATGGACTTTCATTAACTCAAAAAATAAAGGGTGATCCCACTATGAGAGACATTCCCATCATTCTGCTCACGGCCGTCCCCGTGGATCTGGAACAAAACTCCCGGCTAAATCCAGATGCGATCTTCTATAAGCCATTCAGCCCGATAGATTTGCTGGATCGAATCTCAGATATATTCGGGGAATAGAATGGGTGGGACTGTCTGAAGGAGTGTAAAAAATGAGTCAGGACTTTGAAAAAAACATGAAAATTTGGCGGGAAAAATATGCGGATCCAGAAATGAGAATTGAAGAGCTTTTTAGAAATTACAATGTCAGCACCGAGATGATTAAACGAACGCCGAATCTTCACGACTTATTGGATCTGGTACTTTTGGAATATATTAAGCGCCTGGATGAAATTCCGGGAAAGGATTTGTCACGCCCTTCTGGCTCCGAATTTTCGGAATATGATCGCGAAAAACTTCGCTCATTAATCATGTTTTCCAGTCAGGCGGTTCTGTTGAAAGAAAACAGTGAGATTTTCAATGCGCTCGAGATAAAGAACAAAGAGCTGGAAGAAACCACGCAAGAATTGGAAAAGGCCAATACAGAATTAAAATCGCTAAACCGGCAATATTTAAACATGCTGGGCTTTGTGTCTCACGAACTTCGAAGTCCGCTGATTTCTATTTTGGGTTTTGCAGAATTATTGGATGAAAATCTTCTCGGAACATTAAGCGACGAGCAAAAAAAAGCCGTACAAATTATCATGCGTTCCAGCAAGAATCTTATCGAAATGATTCGCAATTATCTGGATCTCTCAAAAATTGAACAGGGCGAGTTGAAAATGGAAAAACGCCCGCTCGAATTTGTGGGCACAATCCTGAAACCCACTCTGGAAGAAATGAACGAACAATTCAACAAAAAGAATATGTCCGTTTGGGTGGACAGCAACCAGGAAGAAGTGTGGCTTTTTGCCGATGAAAAACTGCTGCGGATTGTCATGGTCAATATTCTCTCAAATGCAGTCAAATATGGCCAAGAGGGCGGAGATATTCACATTGAGTTTTCAATTGTAAATAAAGAACTTGAAGTACGTGTGACCAATACGGGCCGCGGTGTGGAGGAAAGTGAAGTCGGAAAGGTTTTTGACAAATTTACACAATTGGATTCTTACGACACAAAGGTTGGGAAAGGATCGGGTCTGGGTTTGTACAACACGAAGTACATTGTTGAAAAGCACGGGGGCAGCATCTGGGCAGAGTCTGAATTTAAAAAGTGGTTTCGAATAGTTTTTCGGCTGCCATTGTTAAAGAACCATTCCGCGCACGAGGCTCGAAAGAAAAACGTTCTAAATAATCAACACCAGAATCAAACACATGTGTGAATAGAAGTTCAAAGAAAATATGGCACAGCCGCTAACACAAGGGAAAAGCGTCCCCAAAATTGCCATTATCGATCCTGAAACCGAAATATTGGAGGTCCTCCGGCAGCTCTTCCAAAACAATGGATTCCAGGTAACGGTGTTTCGTTCGGGGGCGGATGCCCTGACCGAATTTTCTTCCCTTCAGCCGGATGTCGTGTTGCTGGAAATTGCGTTGAACGGAGAGGATGGGCTTAATATTTGCCAGACGATTCATGAAACGTACCCCGAAATACCGATTGTCGTTTTAAGCCGTCTTCGGACACCGGAAATCCGGCTGCAGGCGATCGAGGCCGGCGCGATTGACTACCTTACCAAACCCTATGACCGGGCGTTTCTGCTTCAAAAAATAAAAAACCTGCTTTTTCTTCTGACGCGGAGACCGCTCACAGCCCCTCCGGCTGTCTCTCCCATTGTGACGCTTTTTGAACAGGAACGTCTTTCGATAATAAAACCCGAACCCAATCCAAACTCGCCCTTCGGGTATGCCTATCCAATCCTGAATCAGGTGGGCATAAACCGCCCCGAAGATCAACAAGAGGCCTTGGAGGCGCTCGTAGCGGAAGGGAAACTGGAGCATATCATTTATGATATGGTTAAACAATGTCCAAAATGCCATTCCATTACCATTCAGTTTCGTGCCGTTTGCCCGGAATGTCAATCGCCAGCCATTAAACCGATTCCCGTACCCGGGCGCTCCGCACAGCAGCCATTTCAGGAAAAAAGATACAACTGTCTGCATTGCAATGCCGTTTTTTCGACCTCTGTGATTTACGGAAAATGTTTAAACTGCGGAACGACATTTCAGGAGGCAGACGCCAAAACACACTTGATCTATTCGTACAGGTTACCAGTGAGCAGACCCTGGGGCGACCCACCGGAGAGCGATGCAGAAGCATCCATTCTGGAGCAGGCCCTTCGGGAATCTGAGATTGACTATTTTGCGCCAGATGCTCTGAAGTTTCTTGTTGCCTACGAAATAAAGCAGGCGCGGGCTTCCGAAAAAAGGACATTTTCTTTGATAAAAATCGATTTTTTGAATCTAAAACAGCTTCAAGACCATCAGGATCACTTTTCGGTATTGCGGCTGCTCCGAAATCTGTTGTTAATTTTTCGAAAAATCCTTCGTCCGCAGGACCAGGTCATTTTGAGTGGAAAAAACAAATTCTATATTCTCATGCCTGAAGCGAGCTATTCAATGGCTACCCTGGTAAAGAAACACGTGCTCTCTTTCATCGACCGCTTTAAGTTTGACGTGGAGTTTCGAGTGTCGGTGGAGACATTCCCGGACACGTTTCAAACGATTGAAGATATTCTGGATTCCTCAAACCTAAAAACAAAAACGCCGATCTTACAAAAATCGGCGCTTGTTTAAACTCTTTCAATCGTAAATCCCGCAAAAGACCAGCCGGAGCGAACGTTTTTTCCGACGGTTTGGCTAAAATCCCCTATTTAATTCTCACGGCCTTTACGGATACCATTGTTGATGACGGGATTTCCATATTTCTCGACGGAATGGTAACATTCCCATCGATATTGCTTTCGGATGACATCGATAAAAATGTAGAGCTTACGGGATCGAAGTAGATTTTTCCGGAACCGGAACCGCTGCCTGAATAATTGAGCCCCATCCCGGCCTGGCTACCCTCTCCGGAAAGGGTGAGATCGGTGGTGTATGTAATGAACAGGCAATCCATGCCCTTGTACGGTTTGATGGATTTCAATAAGTACTTCGTTTTACTTGTGATAGTCATGTCCATTGGACCGGATTTTTTATGCGTAGTTTTGGTTTCCGTCCAGGAATCGCCTATTTTAATGGGTTTCGCAGGAAGTTTAAAGAATAACGATTCAAATAGCCGTTTCCAATCGGCACTTCCCTGAAGGGTGGGGAAAGCGTTCAGTCCCTTTACCGTATCAATTTCACCCGTTTTTGTGACGATAAGCTCCACCGGCTTGTGCAAGGATTTTTGAAGAAGAGAATTGACCTGATTTATCATGGGATTGCTGGACGAAATGGCCGTTGAATCGACGGTCGATTGAATTACAAATGTACCGTTTTTCAAGACATCTTTTACTTCGTAATGCAGAACAGATCTGTTCGTTAAATTGGTTTCTTGTGTTTGGCCGGCCATTTCCTGGCTGGTACTGCTGTTCGTGATGAATCGGTATGTGTGTTTCTCCCCTTTTTTAAAATGGTAGGTAAATACCATTCCTTTATTGCCAACGATCTCTTTCCAGTTCGGCTTTTGAGCTGCGCATCCGACGATACTGAAAATGAGAATCCCGAATAGGGCAGCTTTCAAAAAATATTTCTTCATCTTTACCTCCTGCGGTTTGTGTGAGATGGTTTGATCCGGCGCTTTTAAGAGGCGCCTGTGGTGAATACGTGAAAATCAGTTGGATGTTTCAGGCTTTTTCAAGCAATTCCTCGTGGGCAATCGTCCGGTTTTTGCCCAGGCTTTTTGCCTGGTACAAATGCCGATCGGCAATAGCGAGCAGTTTTTCGGTAGAATACCCGTCCATGGGGAAATTTGAAATTCCAATGGAAATGGTAATGGTTTGTCCGCTGATCTGATAATCCGTCAAATTAAAGTGACCCTGAACAGCCTTTCGCAGTTTTTCTCCCACGCGAATAGCGCTGTTCAAAGGCGTTTCAGGCAGGAGAATCACAAATTCTTCACCGCCATAGCGGAATAGAATATCCGTTCTCCGGATATTATTCTTTAAAATGGCGGCAATGGCCTGAAGTACATCATCGCCCTTCAGATGCCCGAACGTATCATTGATCACTTTAAAATCGTCAATATCAATCATGAGTACGGAGAGGTTTCGTTTATAGCGTTCGGCGCGCTTGATTTCTCTCTGAAAGGTCTTGTTAAAATAGCGCCGGTTAAAAATGCCTGTAAGTTCATCCAGGATGGTAGATTCCCGGGTTCGATGAAATAATAAGGCCCGATTTATACAGACAGCCACTTCGTCCGAAATCCGTTTGAGAAAATCGAATTCCGATTTTTTCAGGACGCGTTTTGTATCCCGAAAAAAACTCAGTACGCCGATAATCTGTTCATCCTCTGAAAAGAGAGGAAATCCCGCAAATAAGAAATTTGACGGGGTATTGGTTTTTATATCGGTTATGGTGAGGGGACTGCCTGTTACGGCAACGCGTTCAATTAATTGAGGCTCCGGTTGCAGATGGATTTTTGAGGGAAGTTTTGAAAAGCCGAAAGATTCTTTGAGTCCCAATTCCTCCTGCAAAGGTGCCAGTAAGAACAAGTGTGCACTGTCCACGGGGAGGGAATCCTTAAAAAGGTGAAAAATGGATCTCAGAATTTGCTTGATTTCGAAAGTGGTGCTCAAAATATGCGAAATATTATACAGGATGTAGAGTTCTCTGAGCTGCCCCGCAAGCTCCTGATTGACTGATCGGATCTCTTCATATTTTTGTGACAGTTTTTCCAGCTCGTGTTGTAAATCATTACGTGATGGCATCGTTAACCAGCGTTTCTTTTTTTATGCGTGTAAGGTCTTGAATGATTCTCAAAAGATAGCCAACCTGCTTCTGAAAATCATTGTTCTGATTGGGATGCAGGATAATATTAAAAAAATCCGCCACCCGGGGTTTTTTAAAAGAAATTCTCACCGGAGCCTGGCTGCTGTAGCATAAATATTCGCTCCAAAGTCTGTTTGTGGTGTTGAAATCAATGGCCATAAAAATATTTTTCGGGATTTGAGCGACCCATTGCTTTTTTAAGATTCCCACGGATGAAAAATCGTCCGGCGAAAAGGGAAGTATTCGGACAGATGGAACGGCGGCAAAAAAGGTTTCAAAGGAACGATTTACAACCAGAAAAAATGTACCCGATGCAAAATGATGTATGAAGGAAGGAAGATAATTCTGAATGGTCAACAAATCTTCCTCACGGTCAGGCAAACACACGATGAAGCGGGGAGCCTGGGGAATTCTTAAGGGGAGCGTCAATGGAGTTTTTTTGCCTCGGGAAAAGGCCTGTTTTATCCGAAGGCGCTGTAAAAAATATTTTTCTTTAATTGCTGACATTTGAAATTCGGGACGTTTAATTTGGCAAATGAGTTATCCCTTTTGTTGCTTTATAATGCAGCAAAAATGGGTATAAGTTCAAATGAAATATAATGAAAAGAATAAATGAAGTCAAATGGAATTTTGCACTTTCAAATTGGGAAAAAATAAAAGCCCGGATAATCCAGGCTTTTTCGAAATATAACGGGACGCTGCAGGCTAACCCAGGTATTTTTGCAAGGGACGCCGTCTGGATTTGTGGCGTAATTTGCGCAACGCTTTTTCTTTTATTTGCCGAACCCGTTCGCGGGTCAGATTAAATATTTCACCGATTTCCTCGAGGGTGAGAGGCCGGTCCTGATTGATGCCAAAATAAAGCTTAATGATCTTGGCCTCCCGCAAGGTTAAGGTTGCCAGCACCTTTTCAATTTCCAGACGAAGGGATTCGTCCATCAGGTCTTCATCAGGCGGCGACATGTGTTCATTTTTCAGGACATCCAGAAGGCTGTTTCCATCTCCCTGTTGAAAGGGTGCGTCCAGCGAAAGGTGCCGGGAGGATGTGCGGAGCGTTTCGGCCAGCTCAAAAGCATTCATGTTCATTCGCTCGGCCAATTCATCCAGGCGGGGCTCCCGCTCGTATTCCTGACCCAGGTTGTCAAGCATTTTTCCGATTTTGTTGATGGCTCCCACGCGGTTGAGGGGAAGCCGGACAATTCGCGACTGTTCGGCCAGAGCCTGCAAAATGGATTGGCGAATCCACCAAACGGCATACGAAATAAATTTAAACCCGCGTGTTTCATCAAATCGTTCGGCAGCTTTAATCAACCCCAGATTGCCCTCATTGATTAAATCTTCCATCGGCAAGCCCTGGTTTTGATATTCTTTGGCAACACTCACGACAAATCTCAGATTGGAACGTACCAGAACGTCCAGTGCTTCCTTATCCCCCTTCTTAATGCGTTTGGCTAAAGCCACTTCTTGTTCGGGAGGCAGCGGAGAGTATTCCCCGATTTCTTCCAGGTATTTTTCCAGGGACTTTTCTGCCCGGTTTTTTTCTTGCTTCTTAATCTTACTCATCACCCAACAACACCTCACCTGCTTGCAACCATTTGATTTTTATTTGCGCCCCAAATTAGATGTAAGAAATTTTTTTACAAATAATTAGAGCGGGGGTTTCTAATTTTCAATAATAATAAAATATTTTAATAAAAGCAAAATTTTTTTGGACGATTTCACCAAAATTCAATAATTTTTAAATATCATTTCCATTTCTTTGGAATCTTCTGAAATCGGTAATTGGACTCTCCCACAAAAAATCCGGGGTCAATCCGAAAAAAATGGTTTAAAATCATAAACTGATATTGACAATTCGGAAAAAAACTATTAACTTAAAATGCTACAATTGAGCGAGCTGTAAGAAATATCTCTTTAAAATAAGATATTTTGCAACGAGCCACGTTCTAAACGGGCTGTATGAAAATGCTGTTATTAACCTATCGTCCTTACGGGACTTCTTAATTGTTCTTTTATTTGCTACAAACCCGTCGTCCCTACGGGACTGTATTTATTATAGTGTCAATTATGGATTGACCAATCCCTGTATGAGAGCGCCGTCAGGTGCGAAATGTTTGTAGTAATATAGTTTGCCCCATTAATTTGAGTGCCGTAGGTACGAAAGGTTAACTGCGGTATTTTGACACAGCCTCTAAAAAGCGTGGCATTCAGGTTATTTAATAAAATTCCCCACGCCAAAAGGAGCAAAAACGCTTTCCCCGTGAAAGCCGAAACGACTTGCATGGAAAAAACAATCGCTTGCTTCAATGAATAAATCGATTCGGAAATTCTGCGTTCTGGGAACGGTGGGACTTTTCCTGATGGGCAGTTTCCCCCATTTTTTGCAGGCCCAAAGGCGTTCTCCCCAATTAGCCAAAACCACCGTTGACGATATTAACAATTACACAACGGTCGGAAACCTTGGACTGACGGTTACAAACTTTGGGATTATTGGCGACGGGTACAGCAACCCGGACCAACCCTCCTGTTTGTACAAACTGCATTCAAACAATCCCCGTGAACAGGTGGAGCACCTTTCCTACGGAGGGCTCTGGATTGGCGGCAAAGGAGGATTTTCGGGGGGAACCCATGTTTCAACCGCAATCATCGATGGTGTTTTTAATTACGGCGATCAGGGGTTCGAATTCACCACAACCTCTGCCGACAGCGATACCATTCTGACGCGCTCAAGCATTATTACGTCCCGGTATTTTGACCCTCACGCCGTTTCTCATCAGGATTTTATTTGCAATTTTACGGACACCAACCGAACCGTCCCGGGAACCGAAATTGAAATTCCCAATCACACGCCTCTTGGACTGGCGGTTCACCTGGAATCTTATGCCTGGAACTATTCGTACGCCGATGCCTTTGTGATTTTGAATTACACCATCAAGAATGTCTCTCCCAACCCTATTTACGATGTTTTTGTCGCACTTTGGGTGGATGCTTCGGTTGGAAACATGAATTACACCAGCATCTACGAACCCGGAGGGGGCTGGTCCTGGTACGATAATTTGAACGGGTTTGATCAAAAAAATGATCTGGCTTATCAGTACGATGCAGATGGCGATGACGGGTTTGCCGAAAGTTATCTGGGCATTCGCTTTTTAGGGGCCTCTGTTTTGCGAAAGAATTACCACGTGTATTACAATCAGTGGAAGTGGAGCACCTCTTCAAGTCTGGATTTTCCCGATTACGTCATGCCGGTTGATGACGAGCAGCGCTATGAAACCATGGGGAAGGGGCATCCCTACGGTAACACACCGGATCAGGGAGGGCTGCCCGATAAGCCGGACAGCTGGATGATTTTGCTTTCGGCCGGTCCCTTAGAGCAAACGCTGAATCCGGGAGACACATTGAATTTTTCCTTTGCCGTGGTTTGTGGGCGCTGGGCCACGGGTGATCCTTCCGATACACCCGCACGGCGGAAAAACCTTGTTCTGAATTCGAAGTGGGCGGAACTGGCGTACAACGGCGAAGATGTCGACGGTGACGGAAAACTGGATCAAAATGAAGACCTAAACGGAAACGGCATTCTGGATCCCGGGGAAGATGTGGACGGCGACGGCCATCTTGATATTAATGAGGATCGGAATGGCAATGGGAAAATCGATCGATTCATCTTGCCCTCGCCCCCGCCGTCACCCAATCTTCTGGTGATTCCCGGGGATCGGGAGGTTACCTTGTACTGGGACAATCTTTCGGAAACGGTTGAAGATCCGATTACGCGGAAGATCGATTTCGAGGGTTACCGGATTTACGGAGCGCCTAAAACCCAGGGAAGCCGTCAGGCAGAGAGTCTGCTTGCCCAATTTGACAAAAAAGATGCAATCGGGTACAACACCGGTTTTGAAAGCATTCGTTTTGATACCACCATCAATGGGCATCATTACTATTACCGGTTTGTCAATCCGTATCTTCACAATGGCTGGCCCAACAAATACTTTTATGCGGTTACTGCCTTTGACGAGGGTAATCCGGAAAACAATCTTCCCAGTCTGGAAAGTTCCATTCTGGAGAATAAAACGAGTGTGGTTCCGGGGACACCTCCGAAATCGCATCGGAAGGTCGGCGTTTACCCAAACCCGTATCGGGCGCAGGCTATCTGGGACGGCCCCGGCGAGCGAGAACGCATGATCTGGTTTACGAATCTTCCTCCGAGAGCAACCATTCGCATTTACACGCTTTCCGGTGATCTGGTGGACACCATCGAACACGATGCCGCCACTTACAATGGGTCGGGCACACGTCTTCTGGAAAAAAATCGTGGAGGATCGAACGTGGTTTTCAGCGGAGGCGAACACGCCTGGGATTTAATTACGCATTATGATCAGGCCATTTCCACCGGGCTTTACCTGTTTACGGTTGAGGACAAAGATACGGGCGAGATTTCACAGGGGAAATTTCTGGTGATCAAGTAGGGGGGGCGATCGAACGAGTTGCGAGTCCACGAATGCGGTCTACCGCATTTTTCGGCTGAAAAATACCGGGAAATTCGTGGGGAGTCGCAGAGGGTGGTTTATCAGATTTCAACCCAAAAAGGAGGGATCCATGAAAACATGTTACAAGATAGTTGTTGCGGTGTTTATTTTGATTTTTACATTTGGGCTGGCTAATGCTCAGGTGACAAAAATCAAGCAGATTCAGTACACAAACGATTCCAGCGGCGATTCGCCCCTGAAGGGTCAGGTCGTGACGATTAGCGGAATTGTCACCGCCGAACCCTACGCGTTTGGAGGAAGCTATTATTTTGTTCAGGATTCCGCGGGGGCCTGGTCGGGAATCAAAGTGTATGACAAGGGCCGACAGGTAGCATTTGGAGACAGTGTAACCCTGACGGGTACGGTGGCCGAATACTACGGGGTAACGGAAATTAAAAACGTAACGGCATTCGAAATTAATGATTCCTCTCGTGTGGTGATGCCTGCGGTGCCCGTCACAACAGGTGAAATCGGAACCGGCGGAACCATGGCCGAAGCCTACGAGGGTGTGCTTATTCAGGTGAAAAATGTAGCCATTACCAATCCGGATTTGGGTCACGGCGAGTGGGAAATTGACGACGGCTCCGGTCCCTGCCGGGTGGACGATGCTGCGGATTACTATTTTTCCCCCGGCGCGTACGACAGCGTGAAATCAATTACAGGTGTGCTGGACTATTCCTACTCAAACACAAAAATTGAGCCGCGCCTGGCAGCGGATGTGGTGGAAATGGGTCCCGTGGTCCGGTTCCAGCGTATTCAACAGGTTCGGTACAGCGACCTGCTGCGAACGCCTTTCGATACCAAATCGGATATGTCCTACATGAAAGGGGACACGGTTACCGTTTCGGGAATTGTCACCATGCCAACCGGTCTGAGTTACGCGGGTGCCGGAATCAAATTTATTATTGAAGATCCGAAGGGCGGCCCCTGGAGTGCCATTTTGTCCTACAATCCCGATTCTACCGCCTATCCTTCTCTATTTGAAGGCGATTCCATTCGCATGACGGGCTACATTGGCGAGTACAGTACAGGCCCGAGTAACATGACGGAGTTCTGGGTAACCAGTCCCATCGACATCCTGGATTTTGGAAAACCCCTTCCGCCGGTAGATACCGTAAAAACGGGTGATCTGCGATGGCCAACCACCGCCGAACAGTGGGGAACCGTCATTGTGGCCTGCAAAAATGCGGTCGTCAAAAATCTGACCCCGCAGTACGAATTGTTTTCAATTGACGATGGCTCCGGTGAAATTCTGGTGGATGATGATTCCGACAGCCTTACCGATTACGAAGATCCTCCGCAGGGAACCGTGATCGAATCCATTCGCGGCTGGGTTTACCATCATTACGGAAGCTATGCCGATTCCACCACGTACAAGCTGGAACCCCTGTACAAATCGGATATCGTTCTGGGTCAGGGACCGCCATCCGTCAAAAATACCGAGCGGAATCCGGTGATTCCAACCGCTTCCGATTCGGTGCACGTGTCTACAACCGTGGAAACGAATTTGGCCGTTTCGTCAGTGGAATTATTCTACAACGTGGACGGGGGGTCTTACCAGACTGTATCCATGAAGCCGGTTTCTGCTGGTAACTTCGTTGGTGCGATCCCTCCGCAGCCGGTGGGAAGCTTTGTTAATTATTTTGTGAAGGCCACAGATGAACATGCACAATCCACAATTGATCCGGCGGACACCAGCCTGTACAACTATTGCTACCCCGTAACGGACGGAAATCTGACCATTAAGGATATTCAATACACACCGTGGAAACTGGCCGATTCACCATTTGAGGGTGCTTCCGTCAGTGTGTCCGGTATCGTCACATCGGATACAACCATGAACCGCTATTACGGAGCCTACAGCATTCAGGATGCCTCCGGCGCCTGGAATGGAATTTTTATCTTCGGTGCGAAAGCCGAATTGTACCGCGGCGATCAGGTAAAGGTTTACGGAACCGTGACCGATTACAACGCCGATTGGCATTTCAAATGGGATAACAATACGGTTATTCTGGTTGACTCTGTGAAGATTATGAGCTCCGGAAACACGGAGCCGGCTCCGGTTGAAGTGAAAACGGTGGATCTTGGAAAAGGTTCTCCTAAAGCCGAGTCGTACGAAGGAACCCTGGTTCGGGTGAAACAGGCCACTATTACCAAGATTAATTCTTATGATATCACCATCGACGACGGTTCCGGTCCCTGTTTAATGGATGGCGACGGGCTGGTGAAAAAAGACGGCACGCCCAATTCCACCTTCTACATTAACAAGGCGGATGGGTACATCGTCGTTTTTGGCGATACCCTTCGTGTGGGCGATGTGGTCAATTTCATTCAGGGTGTGCAAACTTTCAGTTTTGGCTCGTACAAAATTGAATTGCGCGACAGTCAGGATTTTGGCTACTTTGTGGGCGTAAACGAACATACACCCACGTACCCCTTAACGTACAAGCTGGAACAGAATTTCCCGAACCCGTTTAATCCGGAAACCCGAATTTACTTCGATATTCCGGCGAAAAACACGGTGAAAATTGTCATTTACAATTCCCTGGGACAAAAGGTACGCACCCTGGTGAATGCCAGTTTTGATCCGGGTCATCACATCATCAATTGGGACGGCCGGAATGATGCCGGACAGATGGTTCCGACAGGCGTGTATTTTTATCGGATGAAGGCCGGGAATTACATTGCCTTGAAGAAAATGTTGTTGATGAAATAATTCCGAACCATTTTGAGAAAACTTCCCGAAGGCCTCGCGCTTTCGGGAAGTAAATTTATTTTATGAAAAATAAAAAAGTTACATATTTTTTTGCGATTGGACTGGCGCTTCTTTTTCTGGCGGGCTGCGGTAATTGGCGAAATCCGTTTGTTCCGCCGAAAAAATCCAGTCCGTTGAAAAATCAACCGCCACAAACCTACATCTTTCTGTTTGCCCGGCAGGATACCAGCGTGGTAACGGAATACGGTGACCACCCCCGAAGGCACGAAGATCGTACAGGATACTGTGATAACCGGAATCGATACCACCGCCAGCAAGCAGATCATTCACTGGTGGGGCGACGATCCGGACGGTGAGATCATTGGTTATTATTACCAGTGGGATTACCAGCCGGAACCCGTTTGGACCACGCAGGAAATCGACACGTTTTATTTGCCCATCCGGGCCCGTTACGATGCCTTTACCATTCGTGTGTGGGCGGTGGATAACGACAGTCTGAAAGATCCGACACCGGCCGAACTGCGGTTTCCGGTTATGAATACGCCGCCCCATATTGAATTTCGCGTGGGGAGCAATCCTTCGGCGCCTCCGAACAATCCGAACGTGGTAGCCTACACCTTTCCCACACGTACCTTTGTCTGGGATGCCAGTGATCCGGATGGGAGAGAGACCATTGTCAAAATTCTCTGGGCACTGGATGACACCAGCACATGGAATACCCTGGACGGTCAGGCCACCTCTATCACCCTGACGGATTTGCCGCCGGGAGAACACCGTTTTTTTGTCAAAGCAGTTGATATTGCCGGTGCACAGAGTCCGGTGATTTCTTTCCCGGATCCACAGGATGACAAGGTTCCCCATACCTGGGTGGTGAAAGCCCCCAAAGGGGATGTGCTCCTGGTGAATGATTTTGCCCAGGATCAAAATCTCCATCAGGTACAGTCTTTTTACCAGACCATTCTGGATGAAATTGTTGGAGCCGACCAATATTCCGTCTGGGAAATTGGAAGCAACCGCGTGCCCGTTATTAATCCTCAAAATGCGCTGCCGTATTCAAAAGCGGATATTGAAGCGACTCTTGGCTATTTTAAAAAGGTCATCTGGTTTGCCCACCTTGGGCGGCCGCACATTACACAGGCGGGGCTGAGCATTACGCGGTTTATGTCCAACGGCGGCGATATTTTTATCACCAATGCCAATGAGGAAACACCGGACACCACCTGGACATTCACAAAGATCGATTCGGTCTACCGGTTAAACCCGGGTGGACGGCTGCTGCCAGGTGTTCTGGTACTGGCGCGATTCGGGGACGAAACACTGAATTCACAGCTAACGATGAAAATTGCAAAACTGGTGGGGAACCGGGTTTCTGCGCTGATTCCCGGAGAGGGTGCCGAAGCGGTTTACGTGATGCAGCCCGACACCGCCGCCAGTGTAAAAGTCCCGTACCACGGCTCACCGCCGGTAGGAATCCGATATCGGATCGGAAAAGGGGAATCTATTTATTTTTCGCTTCCTCTGCACTATTGCGACGGCCTGAACAATGTAAAAGAGGTGCTGCGGTACATTCTTTTTGAGGAGTTCAAATAGAGCGATTTTGGCAAAATTCAGACAGAAATCTGATCTAAAAAATGTTTGCCCGCGAATTTCGCGAAGTATTACGAACTGAATTTTTAGCAATTGGGATACTTTTGACAGAAACAGCCTTTTTATGAAAAGAATTTATCCAATCATTTTATTCGTTTTGCTGCTTGCTCAACTTGCCTTTGCCCAAAAGGGAGTAAAGGGGGTGATTGAGGGAACCGTGACGGATGCCAAATCGGGGACACCTCTGCCGGGTGTGAATGTCATTGTCAAGGGAACCTACAAGGGCGCGGCTACCGATGCGAAAGGGCATTACAAGATTTTGGGGCTTTCGCCGGGTGACTACGATATTCAGGCTCAGATGATCGGGTACACCATTCAGCTGCAGACAGGTATCCGGGTGCTTCCCGGAAAAACGGTTCGGGTGGATTTTAAACTGGAACCGACGGTACTGGCCTTCGGCCAAAAGATCGAAGTGATCGGTGACCGTCCGCTGATTGAGGTAGATGTAACTGCCTCCCAGCGCAAGCTTCTGGCGTCCGACATCAAGCAGAAAATTGTGCAAAATGTAACGGATATTGTGTCGCAGGAAATGGGTGTGGTCAAGGAAAATAACGAAATCCACATCCGCGGGGGGCGTGCCGATGAAGCCATGTACATTGTGGATGGTCAGTCCGTCAAGGATCCCCTCTCCGGATACACGAACACGCTCTACATTAATGCGGGGGCTATCAAGGAGCTGAAAATCATTACGGGTGGATTTAATGCCGAGTACGGACAGGCGATGTCCGGAATTGTGGATGTGGAGACCAAAGAAGGCTCTTCCAAATTTGAGGGCGATTTGTCCCTGGAAAGTGATCATATTTTTCCGAAATCGTTTTTCAAGGGATTTCACACGGACATCTCCGAATTTAATTTTGGCGGACCCGAACCGATTACCAGCCATGTCTTGCCGGTACTCGGGTTAAAAATCCCCGGGAACCTGACCTATTTTATCAGTGGGTATGTTCATCTGACGGATACCTATTTGCCCCACGCGACCCGGCTATACCCGTCAAAATCGTATTACGAAAAAATGGCTCCCCGCGAAGAGAACGACTGGCATCTTCTGGGGAAATTGACCTGGAAAATTGCACCCGGAAAGAAACTATTTCTCTCGTACAATCGTTCATTGAACATTAATCAGGGGTATTTTCTTCCCCGTATTGAATCGGGTGCCTATTTCCCCTACCGTTACAGCAAGATGCTGGATCATTACAACACGATTACCAAGGAAGCCGTTCTCATCAATATTGGGTGGATCCACACGCTCAATTCGAAAACATTTTACGAACTGAATATCGGGCGGTTTTTCACAAGTCTGCACAGTGCCGTTCAGAATAAGCCCTGGACGGAATATCAGGAAACGCTGGACACGCAGCCGGTCAAGTATCTGGCGGATTCTCATGGCAACATTCAAACCCGCTTTGGCGATGGGTTTTACGACACCGGTGACGCCAACCGCTGGTACGATTATTATTCGGACAATTGGTCGCTGAACGGTTCCATCACCAGCGATGTTCATCCCAAACATCAGGTGAAAGCCGGATTTGAGATCAAATACACGGAAATGCAGGTGATTGACGTTGTCGATCCCTGGATCGGTGAGAGCGGGCTGGGGCGCAATCACGATTTTTATCGTGTCTATCCGAATGACGGGTCCGCCTACATTCAGGATCGCATCACCTACAGCGGCATGATTGTCAATATCGGAATGCGGTACGACTATTGGTTTCCCGGAAAGTATGTGGAGGATGCCATTAACGACCCGGAAACGGTCACCATTACAGATGAGGCGCGGAAGCTTTTCAAGAAAGAAACCTTCTCGTTTCTGGGACACCGGGGCAAGGGGCACCTCAGTCCGCGCCTGGGCATTTCCCACCCGGTTACGGACAATGACGTGCTCTATATGCACTACGGGCATTTCTCTCAGCGCCCCATTGGGCAGTATGTGTACGCTAAACTCAAATCGCATTCGGAGGCAACCTACCAGCTTTTCGGGAATCCCAATTTGAATCCGACCACGACCGTGGCGTACGAACTGGGGATCAAACACCGGTTTAACCGAAATCAGAGTATTGAAATTAAGGCTTATTACAAGGACATGTTCGACTACCCAACGGCGGTGAGGATTCAGAAATTCAGCCCCCGTTTGGGAAGCATCAGCTATTACATGTACGTCAATATGGATTATGCACGCGCCAGAGGGGTTGAAATGCGGTTTCGGCGCCGGTACTCGAAATATCTGTCCGGAAATGTGGATTTCAGTTACGCGCTGGCTACCGGGAAAAGCTCCACGCCGAATACCAATCTTTTGGTGGCGGCGGGACGGGTTCCGGAAAAGCCCCTGTACGAGAGCTACTTGCGGTGGGACAAACCCTATCGTTTTTCAACGGATATTTTCTTTCGGGTTCCAAAAGGAGCCAACAAACATTTTTGGAGATTCAAACTCCCCGAGCAATGGGGATTCAATCTGCGGTGGGAGTACGAATCGGGGAAGCGCTATCGGCGCCTGATCGATGTGGATCGGGGAATCTACGAAAAAGAGGAGTACGGCAGCATCTCCCAGCCCTGGATGCGAACCGATGCGAGAATCTACAAGGACATTTCGCTGCTGGGTTTGGACTGGTCGGTTTATCTGGAGGGAGAGAATATTTTTAACGCCAAAATTCCCCGAATTATTAATCCGGTTACAGGAAGGCCTTACCGCCCGGGGGATATTATCCCAAGAACCTGGCACGACGATCCCCGGGATTTGCCGCCGAATAATCCCGGACGGTACAACTGGCCCCGGCGGCTGATGGCAGGAATAAAATTGACGTATTGATCGTGCCCACAAATTTTCACGAATGGTTCCTGAAACTATGAATATGCGAAAAATAAAAATTTTCCTTTTTCTGGTCATGCTATCCCCGTCCTGGGTATTCGGACAGAGCCTGTTTCCCCGTTTGGGAGAACAACGTGTGGGAACAGCGGCCATGACCTTTCTGAAAATTGGCATTGGTGCCCGGGCAACCAGCATGGGAGGAGCCTTTGTTTCAATGGCGGACGACGCCAGTTCGCTCTATTGGAATCCGGCCGGCCTGGTACAGGTCGGATCCAACGAGGCGCTGGCCTCTCACATTCAGTGGCCCGTGGGCATTCAGTACGAATTTGTGGGACTCGTTTACCAGCTGACCCCCACCCTGGCATTGGGAACCAGTGCGGGCTTTTTATATTCTGATGACATGGAAGAAACGGACGAATATCATCCCATGGGAACGGGACGCTATTTCAGCTACAGTGATTTCGTCGGAAGCCTGACCCTGTCGATTCGTATGACCGATCGGTTCTCGTTTGGTGCCACGGCAAAATTTGCTCAGGAAAATTTGGCTGACCTTGAGATGCACACCTTCATGTTTGACCTGGGTACGTTTTATTGGACGGGCTACAAATCGCTGCGGTTTGCAGCCTCCATGCGGAATTTTGGCGCCAATGTTCGGCCAACAGGTACCTTTTTAAAGCGAACGGCCTCCGGGGCGATGGTTCGCCAAAAGTACACCGGATTTTCTCCGCCAACAGAGTTCAGCCTCGGGGCGGCTATGGAGGTTTTCGAGACGCCCGTTCATCGGGTAACCACATCGTTTCAGATGAACCATCCGATGGATAATGCAGAAAACGCCGTGTTTGGCGGTGAGTACAGTTTTCACAAACTGTTTTCATTGCGGGGGGGCTACAAATTTAATTATAGCAACGCCCACTGGACATTTGGCGCAGGCGCGGTGATTCCCCTGGGTAAGACCGAATTGGTCATCGATTATGCCTATGCCGATTTCGGACGGTTAAATTTAGCTCAACAATTTTCGCTGTCTTTTAAATTTTGAGGATTTTTGTGAGAAATCTTAAAACTACAGTCCTGCTTCTTTTGGGTTTTGCACTCATTTATTCCGGATGCGATTTTCGGAAGTTACCCCTTCCGGTGGAAAAATCGGGTATAATGGCCTTCGGTGCAAACGACACCTCTTACATTGAAATCAAACCGGTCTGGAACAGTTCCTTCCTCGGCCGGACTCTCAACCGGCCAACGGACATCATTGTTGGGCCGGACGGTTACCTGTGGGTGGCTAATTCCGGAAACAATGAAATTTTCTCCTTGACGAAAGCCGGAGAAATTCTTTCTTCCAATAATTTTGATAACCTCCGACCGCTTTTGCATCCGACGGCCCTTAGCCTGGACAGCAAATTGAATCTTCTCATGGTTAACGGGTCGGATACGATTTTTGTGTGGAATGAATATGCCAATCTGATCGGAATTGACAGTGTCGCTTCCCGGGTCGTGTTTCGTCGAATTTCTGGCGATACGGTTCACTATTCAATTGAACAAGCCGCTCAATTCTTGGCTGCCCCGGTGGATTCCCTTCACCTTCATTTTTTAAGATTCTTATTTCGGAAAAATGAAAACGATATTCGAAGCCTTTCTTCCATTCACCCCTTTTACATTTCACCGGATCCCAGTCGGCGCTACGTGGGGATCGCGGCCGGGAAGTTTGGCTCCGAAGAGGTGTACGTGTCGGAAACCTTCAGAAACCGAATTGCCCGGTTTAAATTGATTCCCGAACGCCGCCTCAAACTAAAAAACGGAGTAGAGGTGTTCAGCTACAAAGGGATGTTTGATCGAAACGTGGTCACGTACGGTTCCGGTGCAGGAACGGTGGATACCCCAAGGGGCATTTTTGTCGATCGTTCCGGGAATCTGTACCTGACGCAATTGGGCGGTAATTTTCTCGTTCAAAAACTGCTGGCCGGTACCTTTATGTCCCAATACGAACTTCACAAGGATCCTATCATGGATCTCAATCGATTCGATCAGCCCGTTGACATCACACTGGACGGCGACAATAATATTTTTGTGGTGGATCGCGGATTGAAAAAGGTGTTCAAATTCGGGAACTCCGGGCCCTCCGCCGGGAAAGAAATTTCTCTGGGCAACAAGGGATTGGGCACCGCCGAATTTGTGGATCCCCGGGGAATTTTGGTGACAGACAAAGTGGTCTACATCACAGATGCCGGAACCAATGAAATTCGCCGGTTTAAATTATCGATTTCTGAAAATGATTTACCCATGTCCGACCAAAATCAGCCGTAATTCTTCTTGACTACAGTCCTCCAAAAATTTATATTGAATAGAAGACCTAACCTTCTTGACTATCAAATCTTCAGGAATTTTGTATTCCGGAAATGCTTCCTTACGAAAGGACTTTCACATGTCTGAACGGTATCTTGGAATGGATGTTGGCGGTACGAAATTGGCTGTTCTGATTGGAACGAGCGAGGGGACGGTTTTGGAAAAAGTCAAGCGTCCCACCCATGCGGAAAGAGGACCCTGGCCCATTATTGACGATCTGGTGGATATGGCCGAAGAGGTGCTGAATCGGTCCGGGACGTCCCTTGAAGCGATCGACGCAGTGGGCGTTTCCATTGGCGGCCCGTTGGATTCTGCGAAGGGAATTATCTACTCGCCGCCCAATTTGCCCGGCTGGGACGAAATTCCGTTGAAACAAATTCTCTCTGTAAAATTGGAACGCCCGGTATTTGTGGAAAACGATGCCAATGCCGGGGCCCTGGCGGAATGGCGGTTTGGTGCCGGTCGGGGAGCCAAGAACATGGTTTTTCTAACGGCAGGAACCGGAATGGGGGCCGGTTTGATTTTAGACAATCGTTTGTTTCGGGGAGCCAATGACCTGGCCGGTGAAGTCTGGAAAATCCCCCTCATTCGAAAGGGATTGGACGACCCAACCCCCCTGGAGTTTGAGTACCTGACCGCCGGGCCCGGGTTGGCCCGCCTGGCCCAAAATGCCCTGCGGAAAAATCCCTTTTCCAAAATGCTGGAACTCACCGGCGGCGACATCGAAAAGGTCACCGGCGAAATCGTCGGAAAAGCCGCCCGGGCGGACGACCGGCTTGCCCTCCAGGTTCTGGAAGAAGCCGGAACCTACCTGGGTTGGGGCCTCGCTATTCTGGTGGATGTGATTAACCCGGAGCTTTTTGTGATTGGCACGCTGGGCATTCACCTGGGGGATTTGCTTCTGGAACCGGCGCGGAAGGCCATGCGCGAAAACGCCGTCCCGCAGTCGGCCGCTGTTGCCCGCGTGGTACCGGCCCAGCTGGATGAAACCATCGGTGACGTGGCTGCTCTTTGCGTGGCGATGGAAAAATATGAGGGGTAGATTCACGGTATTCGTGTTCAAACTGCATTGTATTTGAATGATGACCTTTTCAGGCGAAAATCGGAAATACACGAACGTCTCGAGGTTTAACCATGCTGAAAAATACATCCTTTTTATTTCTTTTGGGAATAGCCCTTTTCGCACAGATGGTGTCCGGTTGCGGGCAGTCCAAAATCGACGCCGATTACCAGATTGTGGTGGATTGGGGCGATTTTGATTCCCCGCAAAAGGCTGCTTCAGCCGAGGCTGCCATCGACTGGAACGGCCCGGATACCCTCCAAATGGCGGCCTGCACAGAAAGTTTCGCCGCAGTGGAGATGCAATCGTATTTACGCCAAATCTTTCATCGGCCGAATCGGTTTCCTGTGGTTTCACTTCGGAAAAAGCTCCCTCTGAAAGCGCTTGTCATTGCCGATCTTAGTCAGAAGAAAACCAACAAAAAGCTGGATTCAATCATTCGCCGGAACGATTTGGATCAAAAGCTCCAGGCAGCCGAAAGTTTTGTGGTTCTGCCTCAAGGAAAGCGCCTCTTTATTATTGGGCACGACCGCGTGGGGGCCCTGTACGGGGTGTTCCAGGTGTTGGAAAACCTGGGTGTGCGCTGGTACTCCCCGGAGGAAACCGGTACGGTTCTTTCCGATTCCGGAGAATTCTCACTTTCCAGACAGGCAACCCTTCAAAAACCGGATTTTCTCACGCGGGGTTTCTGGGTCTGGGAAGACCGGGGCTACCCGGAATTTTACCTCTGGATGGCGCACAATCGTCTCAATTTCTGGACGATTGCCGAACCGAACCATGCGCTTCTGCGCAAACTGGGCATCCAGATGACGGTGGGCGGTCACTTGCATTTTCAAAAGTTTCTCAACCCGGCTGATGAGTACCCGTACAATCACCCGCTTTTTCGGGGGGATGAGAACAAGCCGAAAGATCCGTACCGGGCCAATCCCAAATATTTTAAGGGAGACACCAACCACGACGGCCATTTGAGCTACTACGAAGCGCATCCCGAGTGGTACGGCCTGGTGGAAGGGAAACGCCGCCTTCTTACGGGGCATCTGGCTTGCAACATTTGCACCTCCAACCGGGATGCCGTGACGGAATTTACCCGAAAATTTGTAGACGAGCTGGCTGAGGGCGACTGGAAAGATGCCCGTACAGTCAACCTTTGGCCCCTGGATGGCGCCAGATGGTGCACCTGTGAGGATTGCCAAAAATTGGGTACCCCCACGGACAGGCTGCTGCTTTTTATTTATGATGTGAACAAGGCCGTCCAGAAAGCCGTTCAAGAGGGGCGAATTCATCACGACGTGAAGCTCATTTTCCCCATTTATCACGAAACGCTTGCCCCGCCCACGCGTCCGCTTCCGGCGGATTTCGACTACACCCACTGCATTGGTACATTTTTCCCCATTCACCGGTGCTACGTGCATTTTATTGACGACAGCACCTGCACGGAATTTAACGTCCCCATCTGGAAGGATTTTCTGGGCTGGGCCGTGGCCAAACCCCGCTTCTACAACGGGCAATTTTTCATCGGGGAATATTACAATGTCTCCAAAATCAATTGCTTACCCGTGATTTACACCCGAATCATGAGTCACGACATTCCCACGTATTACCGCTACGGTGCCCGGCACTTCCACTACATGCACGTGTACACCCGGCTTCTGGGCATGAAGCGGTGGAACAACTACTTATTTGCCAAACTTCTGTGGAACACCCACACTGACGTCAAGGCCCTGGAATCCGACTATTTTGTCGGTGTGTACGGAGCGGCGGCGGATCAAATGGCTCGCCTGTATGGACGGCTGGAGTACGGAATGTCCAGTGTAAAGCAGTGGAAACACTCTCAGCCTCTGACGTCTCAGATCTACTGGGACAAAAAGCCCCTCTTTAATCTGGAGCATTTGAAGCTCAGGGAATACCATCCTCCGAAAAACGACGGGGTCGATCTGGAGGAGAGTGTACGGGCTTTGGCCGACTGCCGCCGGATTCTCAATCGGGTGGAACAAATGAAACTTCCGCCCGTTATTCAAAAGCGTCTGGCCGAAGACGATCGCAATCTGCGTTATGCGGAAAACACGGTCAATTTTTATTACACCTTTGCCCAGGCCATTCTGGCCAAACGTGCGGGAGATCGTGCAGAAGAACGGAGATTATTCCTGAAAAGCATCCCTTTTGCCAAAGGATTGGAAAAAGAGGTGGATATTTTGAAGACCGGTTCAGTGGACAATCGCCGGAAAAATGCTCTGGAGGCCACACGGGTTATTGAACCCTATTTAAAGATGGCGAAAGATTTGGGGGTTCAATTTGAATAAATCAAACGAAAAGGAATGAACACATGAGAAAACCCTATTTGGAACGATTGAACGAAGGCATTCTGTTGGCCGACGGAGCCATGGGGACCATGCTGCAAACAAAAGGCCTGCCGGTGGGGGAATGTCCCGACGGGTGGAATCTGACGCATCCTGAAAAGGTGCAGGACGTGCACCGGGGCTACGCAGAGGCCGGGGCAGAAAGCCTGATTACAAATACCTTTGGCGGGACGCGCACCAAACTCACGCAGTGCGGTTATCCGGAAAAACAGTGGGAGATTAATTTTCAGGGAGCCACACTCGCCCGGGCCATTGCCGGCGATGCGATTTATGTCGTTGGCTCCATGGGCCCGACCGGACAGTTCTTGGAGCCTCTTGGCGACCTGAAAGAGGAGGTGGCTTTCGAAGATTTCTGCGAACAAGCTAAAGCCCTGGAGGCCGGAGGAGCCGATGTGATCCAAATAGAAACCATGACTGACCTGGGTGAAATTTGTGTGGCCATTCGGGCGGTCAAGCAGACAACCCGATTACCCATTATTGCCTCTATGACATTCGACAAAGGACAGCAGGGATACCGGACGGTGATGGGAGTGGATATTCCAACGGCGGTGGAAAAACTGATCGAAACGGGAGCCGATGTGGTAGGAAGCAATTGTGGCAATGGCATCGATGAATTGATTGAAATTATGGCTGAAATGCGCAGGCACACGGACTTTCCGCTACTGGCTAAACCCAATGCCGGTATTCCGGTTCTGGAAAGTGGGAAAGTCGTCTACACTCAGGGGCCGGATTATTTTGCTGAACGGGTTCAAAAACTGATAGACGCGGGGGCAACCATCGTGGGAGGATGCTGCGGAACCACCCCTGAACATATCCGGGCAATGGCCAGGGCGATTGGACGAGCAGGAGCGTAAAAAAAAGAGTGGAAACAGAATAACAAAACATTCGTAAAGAATAGGAAGAGCCGGTTGGCTCAGAGAAGTCAGGGGGATTTGGGTCCGGTTAGAATTTTTGGGTTTGATTGCCGGATGCGTTTGCCTTGATTCTCTTAGAGTGTGTTTTGGGCCTAACGTGTTTCTGCCTAATGCCCTATCTTAACGGCAGGGACATTGGCGCGAAAAGTGACTGTTGCAAAATTTTCCGGAGAAATCGCTGAACAAATAATTTGTAAGAGGCCTATGAAAAATCGCATAAAAGATCCGCAATTCAAAAAAAAGGCTGAAGGTGTTTTAAAAACACTTGCATCGGAATTTCAAACGGCGGCTTTGCTGGTTGACCTGGATGGGAGTATCGTTTTGCAAAAAAGCCCCAAGCCCCGGCA
Organism: Calditrichota bacterium; assembly: GCA_013151735.1. Taxonomy (NCBI): domain Bacteria; kingdom Pseudomonadati; phylum Calditrichota; species Calditrichota bacterium. The sequence continues at coordinate 168,600 of JAADHR010000199.1, forward strand.
GAAATTTTTTTGCGGTCAGGTACACAGCAAACCCAAATGCCAGGAAATCGAGGTTTCCGAATACCGTTCGATTATTATGGAGGCCTGGAGATGGGGTGAGGCGTACATCAGTCGTTGCGAATTTGATGTCATTCGAATTGCTGTTCCGATATTGGAAGAGAATCGAATGATCGGAGGTATAATTCTGCGTCCTATTTTGCTTCGAAATCCCGAGACGGTTCCGCTAAAAGTGCTGCAAAAATTTTTTGGTTCCAACAGCCAGGCGCTTCGTCGGTTAAAGATGAACTACTGTAAAATACCCATCTGGACGGAAACCAAAATGTATCAGGCCACGCACCGCCTGTTTGAACTGGCCGAATCGATCTCCACACCCAATTTGAATCTGCTTCGTCACATTCAAAGTATTCAAAAGCAACAGGCCAAGATTGCTGAAGAAATTCACAAATACAAATCGGTTGGGGAGGTTGAAAATAAACGCCTTCTGAATTTGATTTCGTATGATACCGAAAAAGAACTGATTCGGCGGGTTCGCCTGGGAGACCGAAGGGGGGCCAAAGAAATTCTGAATAAGCTTTTGGGCATCGTTCTGCTGAAAGACCCCATCCGCGTGGACCTGCTAAAGGCGCATATTCTGGAATTGGTTGTGGTGCTCACGCGGGTAGCCGTTGAGGAAGGCGGAAATCTGGAAGATATATTGGGCATGAAGTACAATTTTGTGGTTGAGCTCTACAACATCCAGCAGCAGGAGGAGATTTGTTACTGGATTGTACGCGTTTTGGATCGCATCATTGACAACATTTACACCACCAGGAACGACTACAACTACGAAATTCTGGAAAAGGCCCTGCGATATATTGACGAACACAGTGCGCTGCCCCTAACCCTGGAGGATGTGGCCCATCATGTGGCCCTGAGTCCGTATCATTTTGCCCACCTGATTAAAAAAGAATTGGGGTTTACCTTTGTAGATTACTTGACCCGGGTTCGGGTTGAAAAGGCCAAAAGACTCCTGCGGCAGTCCGATCAAAACATTACGCAAATTGCATTTGAAGTCGGTTACCCCGATCAGAGCTATTTTACCAAAGTTTTTAAACGCGTTGAAGAAACCACACCGAAATTATACCGGCAATCTTTTATCAAAAATCTCCACGAAAAAGCGAATTAGGCCCTTACAACAGAGAAAATCATGGGCTGACCCGTGCAGAATGGGGGGTATTGACGAAGGTAACACCGCAAGATATTACCTAAATTAGACAATATTTTGCAAGATTCTTACAGTTGAAGTTACTATCTTTCATTAGACCAAAATTGGAGAGCGTTTATGACAGACTTCCAGAAAATAGCGGACAGCATCATTGTCGGGAATGCCAAATTAGCCAAAAGTTTAACAGAAGAAGCCGTTCAGGAAGGATATCCCCCCAAAGAGATTCTTGATGAAGGGCTGATTGCCGGAATGAATGTCGTGGGGGTCCGGTTTCGCAAAAATGAAATTTATGTGCCGGAAGTTCTGATCTCTGCACGGGCCATGAAAGCCGCTCTCGAAATTCTTCGACCTCTGCTAACCCGAACAGGCATTGAGCCGAAAGGAAAGGTCATTCTGGGAACGGTAAAAGGAGATTTGCACGACATTGGTAAAAATTTGGTGGGTATGATGTTGGAAGGCGCCGGTTTCAAAATCATTGATCTGGGCATTGACGTTTCCCCCGAAAAGTTTGCCAGTTCTGTTGAACAGGAACAACCGGACGTCCTCGGAATGTCGGCTTTACTGACCACAACCATGATTGGAATGAAGGCTGTGATCGACGTGCTTGAAGCCAAAAATCTCCGCGATAAAGTCCGGGTGATTATTGGCGGCGCCCCGGTTACGCAAAACTATTGTGACGAAATTGGTGCTGACGGCTATTCTCCGGATTCTGCTTCCGCCGTTGATCTGGTAAAAAAGCTAATGAATTTAAATTGATTGAACCCGTCGACCAGATCAAAGGATTTTTCTAAAAAATGAAATGTTTCCTTTAATCTAATCTCAGGTGTGCACGCGCATTCAACCATTTTCCGCAATCTGTCAGGCTGCTGATGAAAGAAATTCAGAAAGAAGGTTGCCGATTACATGAGCCTATTTGAAACAATTCAAACCCAGCCTAAGCCTTTTGGTGCCCCCCTAATGGGGTATCCCGGGATTCAACTGACCGGCGACACCATGCGAGATGTAATTCTTTCCCCAAGCAAACAGTTTGACGCCCTGAAAGCACTGGTCGATCGGTTTAATCCTCCGGCAATTTTCCCCCTGATGGACTTAACGGTTGAGGCCGGCGGCCTGGGATTAGAGGTTGAATTTCCAGAAGATGATGTGGCGTATGTAAAAAAACATCCGCTCCGCGAAGGCGATGACCTGTCGGGGCTGAAAGCCCACGACCTTCTTTCGGAAACCCGGGTGAAGAATTACCTGCAGGTTGTGGAAGCGCTTGCCAGGGAGTTAAAGGGGCTCCACGGCGGGTACGTTATCGGGCCATTGAGTTTGGCGGGCCTCCTTATGGGGGTGGAGAATCTGGCTTTGGCTCTTCTGGATAACGCCCTTTTTGTCCGGGAATTGTTGTTGATTTTAAGTGAAAAATTGGCCCGGGTGGCTCGGGCAGAAGCGGCAGCCGGTGCCGATCTTATCGCTATTTTGGAACCCACGGCCATGATTATTTCCCCTCTCCAGTTTGACGTGTTTGTAAAACCCGCTGTTCAGTACATTATTCAGGATCTGGAGGCCATGTCTCTTCTTCACATATGCGGGCATGCGGGGCATCTGGTTGAACACATGGCCCAGACGGGCGTGGATGGCTTAAGTCTGGACTATCAGGTGGATTTGGCCAAGGCCGGGGAACTGGTACCCTCTGAGGTTGTTATCTGGGGGAATCTGAATCCGGTTGATGTGTTTCTTAAAGGAACGCCGGACAGTGTGAAAAAACAGGTTAATAGCCTGCTGGCCAAAATGGAAACGTTTGATAATTTTGCATTAAGCTCCGGGTGCGATCTGCCGGCTCGCACGCCGCTTGAGAATATTCAAGCCTTTTTTGAAGCCGTGTCAGAGTGGAAACAAGTTGAGACCCGTCAGTTAGAGAAAGTTCGGTTGTAGCGTGTCGGAAAATCCTGAGATTGCATGGGCCGAAAAAATAGAGCCTTCACCTGAAAAAGAGGACGTTTTTATTACCTTTCAACCGGAGGGGCGCCGGGTTCAGGTTCCTGCCGGAACCACCGTAATGGATGCCGCCCGGAAGGCAGGTATTAACATTGTTGCGCCCTGCGGCGGAACCGGGGAATGCGGAAAATGCAAGGTTGAAATTTTTAAGGGGGACATTCCGGAAACCCAGGCCGATCGCTCCTGGCTGACGGAGAAGGAGCGGCGCAAGGGATTTCGTCTGGCGTGTATGGCCCGGGTTCAACACGATGTTGTGATCCGAATTCCATTTGCGACACGGCTGTTTTCACAAAAGATTCTCACGACGGGTGCGGGTGAACCGGTTGATTTGGATCCTTGGGTGCAGAAGCATTTTCTGCAGATGAAATCACCGGATGTGGAGGATCAGCGGGGTGATTTTGAAAGGATTCTGGACGGCCTTGATCTGAGTCGTTCCGATTATTCAATTGATCCCGGCTTTCTGCGTCAGCTTTCCGAGCGGCTGCGCAAATCATATTATTCAGGAACGGCGGTCTTTGTTGGAAAGACCCTGATCGATTTTCAGCCGGAAGATACGACCGCAAAGCAGTTTGCCGTGGCACTGGATGTGGGGACCACAACGATTGTGGGGACGCTGATCGATTTAAAGGCGGGGGAACAGGTCGAAGTGGCGTCGCAAATGAATCCTCAGATGAGCTTTGGGGATGATCTGATTTCTCGAATTGATTATGCAAATACCCACGAAATGGGAACCCTGGAGCTGCAGCGGCGTGTGGTTCGGGCGATAAATGATATCATTTCCGAGGGGGCCGAAAAAGCCGGCATTTCTCGGGAAGATATTTACGAGATTGTCATGGTGGGCAACACGGCCATGCATCATATTTTTCTGAAGGTTCCGCCAAAATTTCTGGGACAGGCCCCCTTTGCCCCCACAATTCAGAGTGCTCTGCATGTTTCGGCAAAGGAGCTGGGTCTTAAAATTCACCCCGGAGGACGGGTATACACATTTCCGAATATCGCCGGATTTGTGGGCGGAGATGCCGTGGCAGTGGCCCTGGCCACGGGGCTGACCGAGCGTAAGGGAAATTTCCTTGCCGTGGACATTGGAACAAACGGTGAGATTCTGCTGGCAGTGGGCGGTCGCTTGCTGGCGGCCTCGGCGGCGGCAGGGCCCGCCTTTGAGGGGGCCCGGATCTCCCAGGGAATGCGCGGCACCACCGGCGCTATCGAACGGGTTCAAATCACAGATGGCAAACTGATGCTGGAAGTGATTGAAAATGTGGCCCCAACCGGAATTTGCGGCTCCGGTCTGATTGACGGGGTAGCCGAGCTGCGGCGGGTAGGCTTGATTGATCAAACCGGACGACTGGTTGAACCTGCCGAGGCCATGGAAGACATCCCGGAAGAGATTCGGGATCGTTTGATTGACCATGCCCACGGAAAGGCCTTTGTTTTGGCAACTGCGGAAGAGGCAGGAATGGACCAGCCTGTCCTGATCACGCAAAAGGATGTGCGGGAGCTTCAACTGGCGAAAGGGGCCATTGCCGCCGCCGTAAATATCCTCTTAAAAGAGGCGGGGCTGACGGCTCAGGATTTGGATGAAATCCTTCTGGCCGGCGCATTTGGGAATTATCTGGATCGGGTCAGCGCCCGACGGATCGGACTGATTCCGCCCGTTCCCATCGAAAACGTGCGTTTTGTGGGAAATGCAGCCAGTGCCGGGGCTCAGATGGCGGTTGTTTCACGGGAAGCCCGGCGCAAAGCTGAAAAAATTGCCCGGGAAGCCCGGCATATTGAATTGTCCGTGCGGCCGGATTTCCAGGAGGAATTTATGGAGGCCATGTTTTTTCCTGAAATAGAGGATTGAGATCGCTTTCCTAACGTATGCAACGGTTGAGGTTAAAACTACAAATCATAAACGAGTAAAGAATATCGTTTGAATGGTTTGTAATGAAGGGATAAGTCATTGCGAATTGAAAAAATCAGCTTGATTCATTTGAGAGTGGTGCTAAAAAGGCCGTTTATTCTGGCGGGCAAATTGGTTAACGAAAGGGATTTTCTTTTATTAAAAGTGGTTAGCGGAAGCAGGGTCGGTTGGGGTGAGGCGTCCCCTGAAACGGTATCCTTGCCGGATTTGATGCTGGATTTCAAGCGAAATCTGGTCCCGTTTGCGCTTCAAATGCCGTTTGATGCTCTTGAAGATTTTAGTCATTCTCTGTCCGTAATGAAAGCCAGCCCCGAAGCCCGGGCCGGATTGGAAATGGCGGCATGGAACCTGCTGGCGCAGGGAAAAGAGGCCGCTTCACCAAAAGAGAGGCTTTCCGCCACGATCGGTAAAATTCTGGAAGCAGGTGAGGAATCGGAAATGGCGGATTCCCTGATCTTAGCTGCCCGTGCTGGCCAAACACCCGCTGTATTAAAAGTCAATCCGGGAAATATTCAAACGATCGCCCGTGTTCTTCAGAATTGTGAAGAAAATATCCCAATTATTCTGGACGCCGAGGAGTCCTTCTCCCTGGAAAATGCCGGAGATTTAAAGCATCTTCCGGATCGGTCTGTGCAGTTTGTCGTTGATCCGATATCCTCCGAAAATTGGGAGAATGTTCGTTTCCTCAAAGAAAAGTGGCCGGTTCCGATTGCCCTGAAAAATTCGCTGATTGATATTCTGGAGGTCGAAAAAATCGTGCAGGCTCCCTATGTAGATGCCGTTTGTATCGACCCCTGGCGGGTAGGGGGGCTCACAGCTGCACGGCGCTACTTGACGGTGGCTTCTGAAAACAAAAAACCGGCTTATATTTTTTCGCAATTGCATCTGGACATTGGAACGGCGGAGGTTCTGATGGTTCTTTCATCTTTTTCTCGGAATCGGCCGGTTTTCACCACCATTCCGGAAGACGTATTCGGAACAAAATTTATTCCGGATTCTATTCTTCATTTTCAGGGACATCTGGCCCGGTTTCCGGTGGAAGCGCCTATTCATTTGAATGGGGCCGAGAATCAGATTGATCGTTTTCGAATAACTGAGGAAGAATATTGGTAGACTCCTGAGTGTTTGACCGGGCTGACGAAAAGCGGTTCAGCGTGGGAACCGGTTATTTTGAAAAACGGAGTAGTGAATGATTTCATATAGCGGGAAGAACCGGACCACCCTTAATTATTTGAAGGCCATGTATTTTGATCACCCGGAATGGACGCCGTATTCCATCAGTATTATGCCGCGCACCTGGATGAAATACCGGGAAGATCTGGAAGACCTGATCCTTTCCCACCCGCGCAGTTTTCCGGGGTACAAAAAGGGTGATCGGGATTTTGACCGTGTGGATGATCCCTTTTACGAAGAAGGGCAAAAAACAGACTGCTGGGGAACGGTTTGGAATAATGTGGAACGGGGACTTGACAGTTATCCGATCCGGTATCCTCTGGAAGATTGGGAACATCTTAAAACGTACACGCCTCCGGATCCGCTGAAAGACGATATTCTGGGTCCGCGGGATTGGCACCACGTGGCGCGTCAACTGGAAGACGCCCGGAAAAGGGGCGACATTGCCGGGTGCAGTCCCCTGCCCCATGGATTTATGTACATGCGCCTGTATTATCTTCATGGGTTTGAAAATCTCATGATGGATATGGCGATGGATGATCCCCGGTTGTGGGATCTCATTAAAATGGTCGAAACCTACAACCGAAAGGTGGTTGAGAAATGTGTGGAGATGGGAAGCGAAATGCTCTACTTCGGGGATGATCTGGGCCTGCAAAACGCGCTTCCCATCAGCCCTGAAATGTGGCGAAAATATCTGAAACCATCCTTTGATCGGATTTACCGTCCGGCAAGGGAACGGGATATTCCCATTTATATGCACACAGACGGGCACATTCTGGAAATTATCCCCGATCTGGTGGATGTGGGCGTCACGGTGCTGAATCCGCAGTTTCGTGCCAATGGGCTGGAAGGATTGAAAGAAGTGGCCGTTGGCAGGGTGGCGCTTAATCAGGATTTGGACCGCCAGCTTTTTCCTTTTGCAACAGCGTCTGAAATTGAGGATCACATCCATGAGGCCCATGATGCCCTCAGTTTACCGGAAGGGGGTCTGATGTTTTACGTCGAGTTTGAACAGGATGTCCCCCTGGAAACAATGGATGTTATTTGTACTACATTGGAGAAGGTTTGTAACCCACCCCAAATGTAATGCTGTACATTGGGAGGCAAGAGTTTAATTTGGGAGGAAAATGAGCCGATTTGCACGAGCCATGGTGCTCACGGAGTTTAATGCTCCACTGGAATTGAAGGAATTTCCGCTGACGCCGCCATCTCCCGGTGAGATTCTGGTTAAAATTGAGAGCTCTGGAATTTGCGGTTCCGATCTGCACATGTGGAAGGGAAATGATCCACGAACACCCCGGCCGATTATTCTCGGGCATGAGGGCGTGGGCCGTATCGAAAGTATGGATCACGGCAAAAAGGATGTGCTGGGCCAGCCTCTTCACACCGGCGATCGGGTGATTTGGGATCGCGGTGTACCCTGCATGAAATGTTATTACTGCCAGATAGAAAAACAACCGTCACTTTGTCCCAATCGAAAAATCTACGGAATCAACCTTTCAAGTGCCGAGCCGCCCCATCTTCGCGGCAGCCATGCCGACTATATTTACTTGTTTCCCGAAACGAAGCTCATAAAATTAGACCCCAAACTTCCCCCTGAGATTTTTTCTGCGGCCGCCTGTTCAGGTGCGACGGCAGCCCATACGATTGAACTGGCCAACATTCAACCGGAAGACACCGTGGTGATTCTGGGTGCCGGATCGCTGGGATTGTTTGCATTAAGAATGGCTTTGGACAGAGGAGCTTCTCAGGTGGTGGTTGTAGATATTGCCAAAAGTCAACACAAACTGGAAATGGCCAGAATCTTTGGTGCGGAGCATGTACTTGTTTATGACGAAACCACTCTGGAAGAACGGGTAGATTTTGTGCGACAAGTGACCGGCGGACGGGGTGCAGACGTGGTTATTGAAGCCTCGGGTGCTGCAAAATCTGTGGAACAAGGCCTGCATTATCTGAGGCGGGGAGGCAAACTTTTGCTTCCGGGCGCGGCTGTTCCCATTGGGGATATTAAATTCCCAATTTACGAAGGAGTGGTTTCCAAAAATGTGACCATTCAAGGGGTGTGGGTAAGCGACACGACTCATTTGTACGAATCTGTTTCACAGGTGGCGCGACACCCCGATCTCTACAAAAAAATGGTGACGCGTGTTTTTCCTCTCGAAAAAGCCAATGACGCGTTTCAACAACTTCTCGAAAGCAAGGCGATTAAGATCGCCCTTAAACCGGAATTGGAGACGTGATGAAAAAAATTTCGCATACGTGCGATGTTTTAGTGGTTGGCAGCGGAGGCGCCGCACTACGCGGAGCAATTGCCGCGTGCGAAGCCTTTCCGGACGGCCATATTTGTCTGGCCACGAAGGGCGGACTGGGACGAAAAAGTGTGACCGGATCGGCCGTTTCCGACCGAATGGCCTTTCATGCCACGCTGCCTTACACAGAGCCCGGCGGACCCGACAATTGGACATTCCACGCGAAGGATATTTTTGAAATCGGCGGGCGCGTGTCTGACGGAGACCTGGCGAAAATTTTAGCCAAACACTCCGGTGACGCATTGGAATATTTAGCCCAATTAGGGGTTCCCTTTGTAAAAAAACCGGATGGCACATTTGATCAATTCGTTACGGACGGATCCGACTATCCCCGTGCCTGCTACACCGGCCCGGAGACAGCGATTGAAATCTCAAAAGCGCTCCGGAAAAAGATCCGTGAACTCCCCGTCGAAATTATCGAAAATGTAATGATCTATAAGCTGGTGACAGCGGATGGCAAAATTGCCGGGGCTTTTGGTTTGTCGACAAAAAAACAGGATCAGCCGGTTTTACACGTTTTTGAAACACCGGCTGTCTTGTTGGGAACGGGGGGTGCCGGACAGGTATTTGAGCAGAGTGTGTTCCCTTCCGGGATGACGGGAGACGGTTATTATCTGGCGTATGAGGCCGGAGCCAAGCTGGTCAATATGGAATTTCAACAAATTGGATTATGTTCGGTGGAAACGCATCTTGCCTGCTCCGGAAGTATGATGCGTGCCATGCCGCGATTTATCACGGAGGATGGTCATGAATTCCTGCCCGACCATCTTCCGGATAAATCGCCGAATGAACTTGCGGAACTTGTTTTTGGAAAGGGGGCCAACTGGCCGATTTCAGCTGAAAAAGCCAATACCGCTATTGACATTGCCGTTTTCAGGGAAATTCAAAACGGGAAACGTGTTTTTCTGGAATATTCCAAAAATCCCGCCGGATTTGATTTTGATGCCCTTTCTCCGGAAATCCTCGAGAAATATTCCGGTGAAGTGAGAAACGGATTCCATTCGGCGTCTCCTGCAACGAGCCCCCTGGCGCGTTTGAAGCAAATCAATCCGGATGCGCTGGCCTGGCTGAAAAAACACGGTGTTGATCTGGAGGCAGGCGACTGGCTGGAAATTGCTCCCTCTATTCAGCACTTTCAGGGAGGGATCAAAATTCGGCAGCAGGGCAACACCTCCGTGCCGGGATTATTTGCAGCCGGCGAATGTGCGGGCGGCCAGCACGGCGCCAATCGTCCTGGCGGCAACGCGCTGATGGATTCGCAGGTGTTCGGCAAAATCGCAGGTGAGGCAGCAGCCAGTCTTGCGCGAACCGGTTCCACCCCGAAAATAAGTCCACGTGCCGTGGAGGAGGAAATCCAATCCTTAAATGCGATTCGCTCCCGAGAAGGCGTCCCGGCGTCGCGCCTGTGGGCTGCCATTCGGAAACTGGCCTACCAGTATGCAGGGGTCATTCGAACCGAAGAAGGGCTTCGATCGGCATTGACCCAATTGTACGTGCTGCAGGCACAACCCATTCAGCCGGATGCCCGGGGCCTGACGCGCTATTTTGAAGTTCGATCTATTGCCCGGGTTGCGGAAATGATCTTTCAAAGCGCCGTTCTACGGAAAGAATCCCGGGGCCCCCATTTATTTTTTAAAACCCCGTACGATGCCTGGCCCCAGCCAGCCGGTGGAAAGGAGTGGGAGAAATATCTTGTTTTATGGAAAAGCGGCTCGGAGATGAAAACGGAATTTCAAAAACCGGTGGCGCTGGACCTGGGGGACACTGATGAGGAGAGCCAAAAATGACCGATGTAAAATCGCGGCGAAGCTTTTTAAAGGGACTGGCGGTTGCCACGGCTGGTATTCCCTGGGTTCTGACGGGAACCCATTCCCTGCGCGCGATGGTTCACCCGGAACCCTTCGCCTTTGAACCGGCGGCCGGGAAACCGGTGCCCAACAAGCGGTATTGGGAGCTCGTGCGAAAAGAATTTTCGCTGACGCATGACCGCATCTATTTTAATACCGGAGGATTGGGACCGTCGCCTCGTTATGTGATGGATGCCGTCATGAACATGATGCGAAAGGTAAATGAGATTTCCGAAACGGAGCACCACATTTTTGGGGATATTCGAAAACAAGCCGCCGCATTTTTGGGCTGTGATGCCGACGAACTGGCCTTTACCCGAAATGCCACGGAGGGAATGAACATCATCGCCAGAGGAGCGGCTCAGGGCATGGGGTTGAAGGCCGGCGATGAAATTATTCTGACCACGCACGAGCACCCTGGCGGAGCCATGCCCTGGCTGGCTCTGAAAAATGATCTCGGTGTGAAAATCAGACTGATGGATCCCGTTGCCGATCCGGATGAAAATCTAAAACGAATCTTGCGGCTTGTTACGCCAAAAACAAAGGGAATCAGCATCAGCCATGTGACCTGCACTCTGGGTTATAAATTTCCGGTTAAGGAGATTTGTGCTGCTGTTCACGAAAGAGGGCTGTTTTGTGCCCTGGACGGAGCCCAGGCCATTGGAATGTTTCCGGTAAACTTGCACGACATCGGATGCGATTTTTACACCACCAGCGGGCACAAGTGGCTTCTGGGGCCAAAGGGCACAGGAATAGTGTACATTCGGAGGGGAATCCGCAAGAAATTTGTGCCGGAGTTTGTGGGAGCCTATTCAAATTCGGATTATGATTTGGATAAAGTAATTTTGAAATACCTGAGCTCGGCAGATGCCACGGAGTACGGCACGCGCAGTGCCCCGTTGGTGGCCGGCATCGGCGCGGCCATCAATTTTATGGATACCATTGGAATGAATCGGGTTGCAGAGCACGGAAGGGAATTGGCCGGCCACTTTAAGCAAGAGGTTCAAAAAATCCCAAACGTGTCGGTGTTAACCCCCATGAGTTGGGATACCTCCAATTCCATCGCCACCTTTAAAATCAAGGGACTGAATTATCGGGATGTGGTTACTGAGCTTGTGAGTCAGCGTAAACTGCGGGTACGACCCGTGGGTGAACACCATATAGATGCGATTCGGGTATCGTTTCATGTTTTTAATCAAATGAGAGAAGTGGATATCCTCTTAAAAAATATTCGGGAGATAGCCAAAAAGGCATCCTAAAACGAATGTATTCAATGAACACTTGCCGCGCAGAAACTGATCGGTGAACAATCTGGAGTGAAATAATGAAATATCAAAAATTGGCTATTGAGACGAATGAAAAGATGATTTTTGGCTCGACCCCTTTTCCCGTAAAAACAAGGCGGGGATTGTCCATTGGGGGAGGGAATGTCTATTCGGAACTGAATTTTACGCTTCCTCCCATGGAAATCACAGACAAGACACTCGGTTCGATTCAAAGGCAGTACGCCGATATTATCACGGGCGCTATTAAGCGGGCACGGGAGCTGGACTCCAATGGCGTTATTTTTGAATTTGAAGCGCTGCTGGAAATGACGCTTCAGCCCAAAATCGGCATTGAATTGGTTAAAATTATGAATGACATTTGCGAAGAGAATTACCAAAAATATGGATTTAAGAGCGAAATCCGATTAACCCCCAATGACCTGCGCGAATTTGACCGCCCTCCCAAAATGCGGACCGGCGCCTATCTCGAAAAAATGCTGGAATTGTTTGAAAAGGGGGCAGAAGCAGGGGGGGACCTCCTGTCGATTGAAAGTACCGGGGGAAAGGAAATATTTGACGACGCGGTACTGATGTGCGACATAAAATCCGCCATTTTCTCGCTTGCGGTTTTGGGAGTCCGGGATATGAAATTCCTGTGGAGAAAGATTGTGGATATTGCTGCGCAAACAAACCGGATTCCCGGCGGGGATACCGCCTGCGGCTTTGGCAATACAGCCATGATCCTTGCGGATCAGGGAATGATTCCCAAGGTCTTTGCGGCGATTGTTCGAATTGTATCGGTGGTGCGGTCGTTGGTGGCTTTGGAAGAGGGCGCAACCGGTCCCGATAAAGATTGTGGGTACGAAGGGGTATTTCTAAAAGCGATTGCGGGCATCCCCATTTCCATGGAGGGAAAAACGGCCGCGTGTGCACATTTGAGCGGGGTGGGGAATGTTGCCGCTGCCTGTGCGGATCTCTGGAGTAATGAGTCGGTACAGAACAGCAAAATGCTGGCCGGGATGGCGCCCACCGTGTATCTGGAACAGCTGGAATATGATGTCCGTCTTATGAATGCGGCTATCAAAAAAGGAAATGCGTCGGCGCATCAATTACAGGATCTGTTTGTTGAATCGGACATTCACCTGGATCCCCAGGCACTTATTTTATCGCCTGAAAATGCCATTGAAATATCGAAAGAGATTATCAAAGGGGATTCGTATTTAGATGCCGCGATCCGGGGCAGTTTGAAGGGAATTGAGATTATTAAGCAGGCCATCGCAACAAACTCATTACGGATTGATGAGAGAGAAATGAAATGGCTCGAAAGGATTCATGAGGATATTTTAAGCATTCCACGCGAGGAAGACAAATTTATTGAGGAGATATTGCCCTCAATCGACGAGGGGAAATTCATTCCCTCTGAATACGGTTTATAGTTTGGTTGTTTTAAAATTTAGGAGAAAAAGTAATGAATAGATTGCGTGTGATCATCTGTGGTTTGATGATACTGGTTTTAATGCCCGTTTTAGGGCTGGCGAAGGGAAATACCTCATTTAATGGGAAGTGGGAACTTATTCCCAAAAAAAGCAGCGAAATAAGTTTGTATCGAACCCTTTCTCTGGATATTCAAATCCACGGAACATCCGTCCGAATCATTCAGCAGTGGGGAAATCGACGGTCTTTTCGGGATACATTGAATCTGAAAACCGGTGGAGTGGTGAATCGCCTAAAAATTAAAAACCGCGTGTTCCCCACCAATGTGTTTATGGGACTCTCGAAAATGGTCGGAAAAACTGAAAAGGTAACGGCCAACTGGACTGAGAACGGAAAGGTCTTGAATGTGAAAGAAACCTATCCCGTTTGGAGTTCTCAGGGAAAATCGATGGTGACGGCCACATACACGTACCGGCTTCAAAAGGATCCCCACATTTTAATCCTGACCGTGCATCGGTCTACCCGGGCTGCACAGCCGGAGATTAAATATGTTCTCAAGCGGAAGGGATATCGCGACGCGTATGTCATGCATTTGGGAAGTAATTGGGAAATTGCCGGAGATTTGCCGAAACAAGCCTTTTTAATCAGCCTTCAGGGATTGGCGAACACCACCGCTCCCCGGCTTTATTTTATTTATCCCAAAGATTGGCCGGTGACGTTTACCCCGTTGATTTACAATTTTCTGGAAGATCATTTGAATTTCACGTTTAAGGAGTTGAAAACCCCGGAACAGGCCTTGCAGACGCTGAAAACCTACGCAAAGGGCTATGTGGTATGGGATAAATCCGTTCGAACCTCTCTTATTGTGGCGTTTACGGTTGCCGGATTGGATCGGGCCGTCGTGGTGGACGAAACAATGATTCCCATGGTGGAGAAAGCGGGGCTCAAAAAGGTGGCCGATTTCCGCGGACAATTTGAGGGTCAAACGGACTACCAGATTTACACGTGGGCCTACAACCAGTACTGGAATCGGTGCAATAAAGACCTTGTCCTCTGGATGGGCGGCGATGCGGGTAAAATTATGAAACCGGGAATGGCCGACTGGGGCATTTCTCAGCACACCTTTTTTACGGATCTTTCCACACGGAAAACGGATACGCTGGAGTATTCCCTGGCCGACAAGATTTTGAGCGGGATGCATCCGCTGTCGATGGTGATGGGATGGCACTCGTATGCCAAAGACCTGGAGCGGGAATTTGTGACATTGGCCTCCAGCCACGGCTTTGCAATCGAAGGGTTGAACACGACGCCGAATTTGAGTTTTCTCCATCAGATCCCACCCACACCGGGATTTGTTTACAAGAATAATACAAACGTCATTCCGGGGAAAAAATACATTCCCGAAAACAAGGTGTACATTACCTGCGTGCAATCCGACGGAATTGGTCTGGGAGCGTGGACGAAACCCGGCCGGGGCGAAATCCCCTACACCTGGGAAATCAGTCTCCAAAAATATCTGCCCCCTGCTTTACTGGAATATTTTTACACGGATGCCACACGCAATGATTATTTCATCGGGGCACTTTCCGGGCCCGGGTACATCTACCCGAAAGCGGTTCCGCCCAAACTTTTACCGGGACTTCTGCGCGAGGCCGACGAACGCATGAAACAACTGGATCTACAGTACTTTGACGTGATGGATTATTCGCAGGGCGCCACGGTTGAAGGGAACACGGAATTGACCAAAAGCGTGGTGAAAGCCTATTACAAATACATGCCTCATGCGCTGGGTTTTCTGAACGGTTACGCCCCTGCCTTTACGTTTGCCATTCAGGACAAACGGCCCTTGATTTCATTTGATTATTATCTTTCTCCCACACGGGATGAAGATGCCGCTGTGGCTGACATCGAAGAATTAAGCCGAATCAATTCGAAACGCCCTTACTTCTTGCTGTTGCACGTGCGGGAATCCAGCGACATCAAGCGGGTGCAACGCATTTTAACGAAACTCAAAAAGGGATTGGACTACGAATTGGTGCCCCTGGATGTCTTTATGAAATTAGCCGGGGAGAAGCCCACGTTTAAAGAACATTTTTTAAAAGAGAAATAGTGCGGGAGAATAAAACTATGCGGTTAGGAATTGTGTCAGATGAAATTTCCAAGAATTTTGAAGAAGCCTTGACCCACGCACAGAATTGGGGAATTTCACATTTTGAACTGCGTGTGCTTCAATCGGGCCGTGTTCCCTATGTGGATGCAGACGAAGTGGAGTGGGTTTTAAAGCTGCTGAAAGAAAAATCGGCCCGGATTACAGCCCTCTCTCCGGGAATTCTGAAAGCCCCGTTGCGGGAAAAAGAAATCCTTAAGAAAGAAATTAAGGAAACAATTTTCGAAACCTTTCGCTTGGCAGAAAAATTTGGAACCCATCGAATTATTGTTTTTGGAATTGAGCGGGAGAAAAATGAACCGGATAGCCACTACGACGATGCGCTAAATCTTTTGGGTGACGTAGCGGTTCTGGGAGAAAAAAACGGGTTTACCATTTTTGTGGAAAATGAGCCCGGTTTTTGGTGCGATACGGGAAAAAACACAGCGAAAATTCTGAACACGATTGATTCTGACTTTTTACGAGCCAACTGGGATCCGGGGAACGCCCTCTGGGCGGACGAAATTCCATACCCCGACGGCTACGAAGCCATTAAGCCGTTTATTGGGAATGTCCATGCGAAGGATTACGCCAAACAACCGGACGGCTCATTTGCGTGCCGTGTGATTGGTGAAGGGGATATCGACTATGAAAATCACGTAAAAGCCCTTTTAAGAGACCAGGTGGTGGACCAAATTACAATTGAAACACACTGCGAGCCGCTTCTGGAAAAATCACAAAAAAATGCTGCAATTCTGAAGAAATGGCTGGGACAATCATGAAAAAGTTACGTAAGAATCTAAAAAACCTCCTTCAAAAAGGGCTTGTTTGGGTACCTGTCATTCTGTGTGTAATTTTTATCACCAATGTGCTTTCGGCTCAAACACCCTCTCCGGTACCCCTTAAAAGCTATCTGGAATTTGCCAGGGCTTCAGCGGACTGGACATGGGATCACTACGATTCACTGGTAACGGTGTGGCGACAGAAATTCGATCCCTACAATGTGTTCGGATACCGTCCGCCGCCTCGCCTGCTGGAAATGGCCACCATTGATGCCTTTCTATTCGAAAAGGAAGGAAACAAAACCTACGCCAAACGGGCAAAAAAGGTTCTTTTAACCTACGGAGATTTTCGAAGCATCTACCCGGAGGCGGCCCGTAAAAAGCGGCCGGATTATGCGAAGGGGGTTCCGGCTCTGCCCGACTTTTTTACGACCATGCGCTACATTCGGGCCTACGATTCGCTGAAGCGCATGCATTATCTCTCGCGGTCAGACCGGAAAAAGATTGAAGAAATTATTTCCGAAAGTGTCGATTACATTCTTCGAACGCAGGAATGGGGAGCCATGAATCGGGGAATGCTTCGGGCCGAAGGGTTGGCCTGGGCGATTCGGGCCGTTCCCAATAGTCCCCGCATTAAGTATTGGAAG
The DNA here is from genome assembly GCA_013151735.1 of Calditrichota bacterium. Classification (NCBI taxonomy): domain Bacteria; kingdom Pseudomonadati; phylum Calditrichota; species Calditrichota bacterium. The sequence goes on from JAADHR010000199.1 coordinate 185,293, forward strand.
ATGATCAAACGGGCCATCGGATTTGATAATTGGGGAAATTGGGAAATTGAGGATGCAACCCACTACAATGCCATTTGGCTGTACAGCTTGCTGGGTTATGCCGATGCCCAGCACAAATTGGGTGACCTGTTTCAACTGCCGGAAATGACGTACTACGCCCATTATTATCTTAATTTGATATGCCCCGACGGGATGATTCCCGATTTTGGTGATGCGTACTGGCACTCCAACTGGAGCCGCTATCTGGTGTTTTTTGAAGCCGCGGCAAAGGCTTACAAAAGTCCCCAATTAAAATGGGCGGCGGAAACCATTGCCAATCGGTTTGTGGATTTCAAGAAGATTTCAAATATTGGCCTGGCCTACATGCTTCTGGACTGTTACCGGTTTGGTACAGACCATGTAAAAGCAGCTCCTCCAAAGGTGCTGAGTGAAGAAGTGATGGAGGATGTGGTCGGGAAAAAGATTGTTTTCCGAAACGGTTGGAAACCGGAATCCACGTACATGCTTTTGGATTATCGGGATGTGTGGGGCGGTGGTCTCATTTTTCGGGATTACCTCAGAGACACCATTCCCATTGAAGAAGAAAAGGCCACGCACGGACATTCCGATGAAAACAGCATTCCCCTGCTGATGAAAAACAGATGTGTGCTTTTACACGATGGCGGGTACCGCGATTACATGCCCAGCGGGCCTTACGGCGCTTACCGCGCGGACTATTTTCACAACCGTCTTTGTGTACGGCAGGAAAAAATGTTCATGGGGCAGAAAAAAGGCGAATACCGGTTCAGCAATAAGAATCACGCTGCGATTCCGGAGCAATCGGTTCTGGGATTTTTACACAATTCCGGTGCCCACCGGCAGGTTCGCACGGAAAAATACGACTTTCTGACCTTTCCGGATTTTGATTACAGCCGGACGCGGGTGATCGATACCAAGTTGGGCTACCAATGGGATCGGGTCATCACCTATGTCAAACATCCCGACGTGTTTGTCGTGTTTGATATTTTTAAGGCCACGACGTCCGAATATTTTACGGCGGCCAATCTTTGGCACACACGAAAAATTCTCGCCAAAGGCGATCATTGGTACGACACGGTGTACGACTCCCTGCGAAACGTGGTATTACCCACGAATGAGCATTTGCTGATCTATTTTCCGAAACCTCACTTTAAGCTGGAACAGGTGGAACCGGAGAGACGGTACTGGCAAAAGGAATTTGTGATCAGCGAGGTGGGAACCCAGCATTTTGAATTGGGGCAAAATATCGGCTTTGTAACGGTACTGGTTCCTCATTCGAAAAACGAAGCTCCGGAAAAGTGGGTGAAAAAAATTCACTATGTTAAAACCCAGCCGGCAGGCGACGGGCTTTGTGTCAGGATTCAAGAAGGCTCACGTACAATTTGGGTGGGTGTTAAACGGGATTTGCGCAAGGAGATGTTCCGGGAGTGGCGTCGTCCCAAATACACGTATGCGTCCGGGAAAATACGCTACGGAAAATTTGAAACAAACGGTGATTTTTTCTTCGCTGCCAAGCAGGGGAAAACCCTGTCATTTACGGCAGTAAATCTGACGAAAGCCCTTTGGGGAAACCAGACTCTTTTTGCTCAAACACCCAATCAGTTTGGGCTGGCGTTTGATGGAAGTCCCGATACGGCCGGGGTGGGAAAAGTGCGGTATTGGCGGGACAGCGTTCAGATTAAATAGGGGGAATTATCGTGTCTAAGAGAGAAAAAAAACAATTCTTAAAGGCAAAGTTACCGTCCGAAAAAGTTAATATTCTGTAATTTTTTCTTGACTTTAAGAATGGATTTCCGTATAATGAAGCAATCTTACAAATTCTCTCTTAGGTCTGTTTTTTTGGGAAACATTTCTGTTTAGATTTCTCATTTCCGGTAAAAGCATCAGAAAATATCATTACAACACGGTTACTTCTTGGGTATTGGAGTCTGGACAAGTCGCTTTCTTGATTCCGCCTCAAGCGATTTTGGCAACAAACTGATCGGATAAACCTGGTATTTTAAAGGGGCACCTTGTCTGTGTAGCAATTCATGGGATTAATGTGACCATTTTCTGTACCCTTGCGAAGATTCTTGATGCTGCAAGATGTGATATGCAGATCATTGAAAAATCAATAGTCAATGTTACATTGAGCAAAATCTTTGTAAGGATAGGTAAGCAATACCCTCATTAATCCGCACTTATCCAACAGGGGAATTGGATAAATCGTTTTTATCTGAGCTTAAGGCTTTTTTGAAAGGAGGTGGTGTCATTTGACATAGCGTGGTCACGTCATTTTCGTAAAAAAATCTTACTTAAAAAGGAGGTGATGACCGTCTGTTGCTGTAGATGGATCTGACAAAATAGTTAAAAAAATGAGTTGGAGACTTCTCAATCTTAAGGAGGATTGAACATGTCAAAATCTTTAAGCAGAAGTCTTGTGGGGTTCGTTTCAGTTCTTATCCTGATATTTTTTGTGGTCGGTTCATTATTAGCCGGACAAACCGGCAAAATAGCCGGCGTCGTTAAGGATAAGGCAACTGGAGACCCGCTTCCGGGTGCAAATATAATGATTGAAGGTACCCAGATGGGAGCAAGCGCTGATAGTCAGGGTCGATATTTTATTATCAACGTACCCCCAGGAAAATACACCGTGGTTGCCAGATTTATCGGTTACCAAAGTGTTCGCAAGACGAATGTAATTGTGACAATTGATGCCACAACCGAATTGGACTTTGCACTTTCTGCACGAGCCATCGCAGGCAAAGCCGTAACGATTGTGGCCGAACGGCCTCTAATTGAAAAAACACTCACCCAATCGAAATCCACAATTAGTGCGGCAGAATTAGATAATACCATGCCTGTTGGTTCGGTTCATGGTATTGTTGAAACGGCCGCATCCACTTTCCATGGTTATGTTCGTGGTGGACGAAAATATGAAACCAAGATCATTGTGGACGGTGTGGATGTCACGGATAATTACTACACCGGTGGCACGGGTGCTTTTGGAAGTGGTGATGTCGGGCATCCCTATCAGGGATACCGTGAATCGAATGATAATCAGACATCCACCATTAATGTTCCTTCCAGTGCCATTCAGGAAATGGTGGTTTATGCCGGTACATTTACGGCAGAATACCCCACGGCATCAGCCGGGATCATCAACATTGTAACCAAAATGGGCGGCGATCGTTATCATGGAAAAATTTTCATGAGAGCTACGCCCTTTGATAAAATGCGCCATTTTGGAAGCAATGTGTACTGGATGCGTGGTGGCCCGGGACAACCGGATGGCTATTGGAATGAAAAACAACGCTATCTGAATGATGGAACGGATTATGGCAAACGAGTCGCCTCACTGTATACCTGGACGGAAGCTCTGGCCAAGGACAAGTATTATTATGATCCGACTGATTCTATGGGCTTAGGACGCTCGATAGGATTGGAAGGAAACTTGAGTGGCCCGGTTCCCTTTTTAGGCAAAAAGGCGGGCTTTTTCCTGAGTGCCCGATTCTCCCACATGCGACCGACCCCTCTGCCTTTCGAAGTAAGCCAGCATTTGAATGTGGGCTTGAAGATGGATTATAAATTTTCAGCCGACAAGAAGCTCCTGGTGTACGGACAATTGGAAGATGGAGGCAAACTGTTCAATTGGGTCAACTGGAAATTCAATCCGAAATGGAGCTATTATATGCAGGGTGCTCCCCGGTACAAAGACCTGAGCGGTTTAACATATGCCAAGTGGACCCATTCACTGAGCAAGAAGAGCTTTTACACGGTACAATTGAGCTACACAAGCCGTCAGGATTGGACAGGGTATCCCGACGATAATGGTGACGGCTATTGCAGTATCGATGAAAAGGGTGACTTTATTGAGTTTGCCAACATTGAGCAATATCAGAAATATGTGGGTGGCGAGATTAAAGTCGATACTCTGAAGGATGCCAGCGGAAAGGTGATTGGTTACAATCGTTGGCTGGACCCTGCCACAATGAATGGGTACAAGCCGGGACACTTTGGTGATCCTAATTATCGTGTCTTTTTCAAAGAAACCGTTGACCCCGCTTCCGGTGTAGACGAATCAAAAGCCAACTTCTACAAGGTTGATGGATGGTATCGAACCGCCTACCCTGTACCGTTGTATATTCACAATCGACGGGATGCAACCACGCTGAAGGCGGACTTTACGAGCCAGGTCTCGTATAACCACCAGCTTAAAACGGGATTTCAGTTCCGCTATCATACCATTAAACAGCGTTCACTGCAGTCTCCTTTGGGAGGACGCGGACATAAATATCCAACGTCATTGTTTACGGTTGATGATTGGACATTTCATCCCAAAGAATTTGCAACCTATCTGCAGGATCGTATCGAATACAAGGGTATGATCATTAATGTCGGTGGACGTGTGGATGCCTACAATGTTGACACGCGTTACTTTGTAAACGATTTTCATCCGTTTGATGTGATTCGTGCCTCAACCGGCGACCTGATGGAACTTCGGCCCAAGAGAGACGGAAAAGTTGGCTGGAAGTGGTATTTTAGCCCAAGAATTGGTGTATCGCATCCGGTAAAAGAAAATATGGCGATTCACTATTCCTTTGGCAAGTTTATCCAGTATCCGAATTTTGCGTCGTTATATGAAGGATACAATTTTACGGACTATGCCGCATCACCGAGCATTAAGACCAAATGGGTGGATCAGCAGCCTATTCGGTCCACATCCTATGAAATGGGTATTCAGTATGCCCCACTTCAGACTTTGGGATTTGATGTGTCTGCTTATTATCGCGATGTGGATAATTATTCATCCATCTACTATCAGTTGTCCCCGTATGCCGGACAGACCCTGTTATTCTACACCACGTGGGGTCACGCAGATGCACGCGGAATTGAAGTGACGGTTGAAAAGCGTCCCTCAAAGTGGTGGTCGGGTCGGATTACCTATTCGTATTCCTACATTAAAGCAGCAACACCCAAAAGCAGTAAAGACCCGATGCAGCGCCAGGTTTTTTCAGCCAAAAAAGATAGCGCTGATTTCGGCGGAAAACTCCCCTGGGATTGGATTGATCATCACAATTATCGTGAGGAAAATATCACGGTACGCAGCACAGCGAATGCGCTTGCGGGTGGTTATGACCGCTCTCATCGTTTTGCTGCATCGTTGATTTTTTACTTGCCCTATGGTTTTCAGGTGAGTTCCATCGGCGAGTTGACCAGCGGCTTTAAGTATCGTCCTTTGGAGAATACCGGAAACGATCCTTACTTCGACATCAGCCCGGGTCTTCGGACAGGCCCCTGGAACTATTATCTGAATGCACGGCTCACCAAAGAATTTCATTTTGGTATGATGAACATGAAAATTTTTGGTGAAGTCAGAAATATCACGAATCACAAGAATATTCTGGCATTTAATAATACGCCGTTCAATGAGGCAAAGGACCAGATTATTTTTGAACTGGGTCGTGACTTGAAACCCAATACAGGTGATGAACAGGATCCAGAAGGCGTTCGGCGTCTTCCGATGGATACACTCGGACGTCTGCTCTATGGGCCTGCTCGACAAATATGGGCCGGTTTAGAGTTTTCCTTCTAAGTAAACCTTTGGTAGCGGTTTACAAAATCAGAGATCTGCTGATGGGTTTATTCCCAGAGCAGCAGGCTTTTAAGGAATAGAAACTAAACCAAAGGAGAAGGTTCTTATGAAAATGTTTAATAAAATTATAATACTAACAGTGGCATTATTTCTGTTTGCCGCTTTGCCGTCGGTATCGATGGCAGAGGAGCCTAACGGAAATCTTGTTCTTGCCGCTGGTGAAACATGGGGTACCTATGTACCCGCAAATTACGAGCACGTATGGCAGGCCAGACTTCCCTATCGAGATGATCTGACATCACGGAGTAATCATCTCTTTAGCGGAACCAGCGATAACTGGATGTTCTACATGACGCGTTTGGTCTCCAGCGGATATTTTGGGAATCCCGGATGGAGCTGGATGTCCGGCACATACGTGATCGATTTTGCAAATGGAATGTGGGCGATTGAGTACAATCCCACAGAAGAATTTGCAAAATACAACAAAGCGGTTAACAAGGATTCACAGGATTACCACTACGCAACGCTGGAATACAACAGTAAAATTCCCGGTGCGGGTGATCCCAAACGCGATTACCACATTCCTGCTGATGGCGGCGCCGTGCTTTCTCCGGATCGCACATTGGCCTATTCGGTATCGGCCTGGCCGACCCAGTTGGGTGTGGATGTTAAGATGACGGTCTATTCCTGGACGACCCCCTGGGGTCACCTGGATGATTTCCATCTGATTGAACTGGAACTCAAAAACACCGGTGAAGCCGATATTAACGGCGATGGAGTCGTGGATATCCACAATAACAAAATTCACGACCTGGTTTTCACCTACGGCGGCGTTTGTTTTGGATTTAAAATAAACAGCCGCGGCGGGCGGAGTTACTGGCAGCCCAATTCCCGTTTTCGCGGAATGGGCCAGGATTTAACTCCCGACGAAAACGGTGCACCATGGGATTTTGGTTTTCAGGCGTATGGCTCAGATCCCGGTCGGGAAGACTATCCGGGATTGGGTTATGGCGGCTTCTATTACGATGCGTATAATGGGTATACGTTTCTGGGAGCCACGAAATACGATTCAACTACCGGAACCTGGGTAGAGAAGAAACTGGCCTTCAAAGATGCCAGCGGAAAAGAAGTGGTTCCTGCCATTGGTGAAGGAACTCGCAGAGGGTGGTTTCATGTATGGCAGCCGGGTTACAACAGTGTGAATGATTACTCCCCGAGAGGCGCTCATATCTGTGCCATGGGCTGCTTCTACAAAGACGGTGGAAAGAGTAATGACAGAAGCATGTTTGATCTGTCTCCAAACCCAAATCTCTTTGCTTCGGGTACCCCCGGCGATCCTTCCAGCTTTGTTGTGAAAGATCCTTCCCAGTGGGGATATCCGGACGGTGCATATGAATCCGTACAACCCACGATGGCAAAAGATCCGATGACCGGTGAAGACCTGGGCCTGAGTCCAATGGATCCGCAGCGCGGACGTCCCCTGGAACCGGGCATCATCAAAAATGGTCTGATCACCGAATATCGCTTCGATGGGGAACCCTGGGAAAGCATGGGACCCATCTCGATTGATGTGGGTGAAACGGTACGCATTTATTTTGTGCGTGGTTCGGGTTTCCGGGTGAATGGCCTTCGTAAGACCATTAAGGCGGCGAGAACCGTCTTTAAATCCCTCCAACCGGATGGGTCGTTTAATGTTCCGGCCGGGCCGCCCGTTCCGGAAATTAAAATTGCCATTTCCCCGGATGTTCGTCCATTGATTGAATGGCAGGATCCGGCTTCTCTCGGCGATTATGACGGAATTAAAATCTACAAATCCCGTTTTTGGCCCCGGTTTAATCCTTTGAAAGAAGGATTCCCGGAACACGATGTGTGGTGGAAAACCATGGATCCAAAGGTTGTACCGGATCCGGTACCCTACAATCCACTCTTTAAGGCCATGAATCTGATCCATGATCAGTCGGGTGCCCATTGGGGACCGTACCATCTGGTTAAGGTTGTTCCCAAATCCGAAATGGCCAATTACGCCAATACGGGTGCAGACGCGAAGAGTTATCCGTATGCCTGGAAGGATGACACCCCGGGAACACTGCCGGGCTTCAGTTTCTGGTATTATGTGTCCACCTACAAAGACAATTCCTCCATGCCTGCCGATTTTAAGGCGTTAGAACCGTCATCGGTCAACTGGCAGGAAAGCGGAAAGGTCAACTTTAATGGTCGTACGGGGCTTTGGGAAGGAACCTGGCCACAGGCTGAAACACACTCCTGGTTCCCCAAACCCTCTGAGCAAGACAAGCGGAAGGCGCTGGGTGCTCGTTTTGTTTTAGTTCCGCCACCCGCAAATACCACCGATCTTGCCCTCGATCGGACAAAAATTTCTGTTCGACCCAATCCTTTGAAACGTCAGCCCTTCCATTCGGCCAGCGGCCAGTTGATGTTCTTTAACTTGCCGTCCGAATGTGATATCTACATCTTTGATGTAGCCGGGCAGTTGATTGACAAGATTCATTTCCTGGCAGAAGATCCAACCAATGGGACCTACTTCTGGGATGGCTATTCAAAGGACGGTAACGAGGTAGCAAGCGGCCTCTATATTTGGGTTGCCAAGTTTAAAGGCGGACAACAAACAGGCGTATTTTCTATCTTGAAGTAAATGAACCACAAATGGCTGGAATATGTGTGAAAATGTGGTTCTATTCAAAATGTACGCGAACTATAATATAGAGGAGAGCCGTTATGAAGGCTATGAAAATTATTATATTAACATTGGTCATGACACTCTTGGCCGTTTCGTTTAGCGAAGCGGGTTTGAGAAAGCCAGGAATCAATGGCGCGGCATTCCTTAAAATTGGTGTCGGGGCACGAATGGTTGCCCTTGGGTCTGCCGTTACAACCATTTATGGCGATCCAAATGCCATTTTCTGGAACCCTGCGGGTATTGTTGCTGCCCCGGGAAAAACCCAGGTTGGGATAAATTACAACAACTGGCTGATCGGAATGAAACACACCGCCGGCGTTGCTACGCATAGCTTCGGCGATCTGGGAAGCATTGGAATTGGTTTCGTCCATATCGGATTATCAGATATTGTGGCGGACCGCGATATTGCACCCCCCGGATTCAAAAAGGATCAAATTGACAAGGCAACCTCTGCCACGTACAATTACAGCGACATTGCCTTTATGCTGACGTATGCCAAGCAATTCACGGATCGTTTGCGAATGGGTGCAACGGTTAAGTACATCCGCGAACATATTGACGATGTGGCAGCCAGTTCGGTGGCGTTTGATTTTGGCGTGATTTACGAGACGGGCTTCCGTGATCTGACCATTGGTGCCCGAATGAATAACCTGGGCAAGGATTTAACCTTCTTTGCCATTCACGCCCCGATTCCACTGAACTTTGCCATCGGGTCCTCTGTGAGTCTGGCAAAAGAAGAAAATTCACAGGTAAAGGCATTTTTGGATTTCGTGAAACCCCAGGATAATCCTCAGCTTTTCTTCCTGGGAGGAGAGTGGAATCTTTACAACCGCCTCGTGGCACGCGGCGGGTACAAGTTCAATTATTCCGGCGTAAAGGACAAAGATGGCACGCGGGAAACCGCCGAAGGATTCTCCTTTGGCGCAGGGTTGAACGTACCGGTTGCCGGGTATGAGCTCTGGTTAGACTATGCCTATACCAGCTTTGATCTGTTCGATAACACCCATCGATTCACACTTAAATTTGAATTCTAAGTGATTGGCTTCAGATGGGAAAACCATAAAAAGCTCCCGGAAAATACTTCGGGAGCTTTTTTCTTATTGAATTACCGAATCAAAACGTGTAATTTTATAGGCGGAACAGCCCGATCTCTTGGAGGAAAATCAGAAGACCTTTGAATGACATGAAACTAAAAGATAAAACCGCACTTATTACCGGAGCCGCGTCCGGAATTGGTCAGGCGGCCGCTCATATTTTTGCGGAAGAAGGGGCGTCCGTACTGATTGTGGATGTCCGAAAAGAAGCCGGAAAACGGGTTGCGGAACGTATTCGGGCAAACGGGTTTCGGGCGGAATTCTTTTTGGCTGATGTAACGGACTTCTCTCAGGTGGAAAAGATGATTCTGGAAGCCGTCCGGCGTTTTGGCCGACTGGATATTCTCTACAATAATGCCGGTGTCGATTGGGTGGGGAATGTATTGGAAATTTCCGAAGACGATTGGGAAAGAGCATTCGCCGTCAATTTGAAGAGTACCTTTTTTAGCTGTAAATTAGGCGTGCAGCAGATGATTCTTCAGAAAACAGGGGGCGTCATTATCAATACAGGTTCCGTTGCCAGCCTGGTGGCTACACCGAACCGAGCGGCTTATGACGCCGCAAAAGCCGGAGTGCTGCAACTGACCAAAAGCATTGCTCTGGATTTCGCCGATCAGGGGATTCGGGCAAATTGCCTGATTCCCGGAATTATCGCAACTCCCATGACCCAGGTAAGAGGGATTGTGAAGGATCCGCCCAGAGTTGAACCCTCCATTCAACCCATGGGCCGAATGGGCACCCCGGAGGAGGTGGCAAAAGCCGCCCTCTTTTTGGCCTCCGACGATGCTTCCTTTATAACCGGTACGGCTCTGGTGGTGGATGGCGGATATTTGATGAAATAAGGAAGGTGATCGCTCCAATAAATGAGGATGAAGGTATCTGTTTTTTACCGGGTTTGATTGTTTTAATGCGTTTTTGAATAATCACCGCAGTTTATTAGGGTGATTCTGAAAGGGATTGTCAAAATGAATAATCCGCTGAGCAGTCGCCAGCGCATGATAACCGCCATGCGAAATGGAATTCCGGACCGGGTGCCGGTGAGCCCGGACATTTCGAATATGATTCCGGCCCGTCTTACCGGAAAACCCTTCTGGGAAATTTACGTGTATGAGAATCCCAGCCTGGGTGCCGCCTATATGGATGCGGTTCGCTATTACAAAATGGACGGGTGGTTTTTATATGGGGCCGTGATGGGGGGAAATCGGGACTTTCCTCTGGTTCAATCGGATGTGGACTTTTTGTTTTACGACAATGTTTCGGTTCCTAAAGAATTGGTGACGCGAAAAATTGTTAGCCGGGATGAGGACAAACTCCTTGAGCAGTGGATTGTGCATACACCCCTTGGCGATATTGAGCAGACAACGGCCTACTACCGATTTGCACCGCCCTGGGACATCACCAATTTTGTAAAAAATATAGCTGAAGATTGGCCCAAAGTCCGCTGGTTGATGGGTGAAAGCTGGCACTGGGACAGAAAAAAGATTGACTTTGATTTGATTGGAAATGACGAAGCCATTTATGGGCTTCAGGTGCACTCGTTCGTCGATTTTTGGGATGGCATACGAAATGGCAGTTCCGAACAGATGATTTTCGACTTTTACGACGAGCCCGAACGCATGCACGAAATTTGGCTCTATTTTTTGGAATTTACAAAAAGCCGCACGGAGGGGCTCTGCAAAGCCGGCGTGGACGAAATTCTCATGCAGGGCTCTAACAGCTCAATGAGCCTGATTAATCCGGATATTTATCGAAAGTACATCCTGCCCGTCAATCGGGAAATCTCGAGGATTTGCCGGGAAAACGATGTAATTTGTCATTTGCACACCTGTGGAAAATCCCGGGAAGTCATTGAGATGAACTGCGAAGGTGAGCCGCTGTTCGATGTCATAGAACCTCTGGAAAAGCCTCCCAGTGGGAATGTGGACATTGCGGAGGTCAAACGGAAGTACGGGAAAAAATGTGCATTGAAGGGGAATGTGCTCACATCGGGGAATCTGGTCAGGGGAACGCCGGAAGACGTGGCCCAGGAGGTCATTGAAACGCTCCGGGCCGCCGGAGAAGGCGGAGGATTCATTCTTTCCACCGGGGATCAGGTAGGCGGAAATACCCCGGATGAAAATTTGTTTGCTATGGTGGAAACAGGCAAAAAATACGGCGTTTATTTGCCCGATGGGCGACTAAAAGCATTTTCGAGTGAAACGATGAACGCATTGCCGAATCGTTTTTAACGCTGTCTAAAACTGGAGCAGAAATCGAGGCCGATATGAAACGGATTGTTTTTTTAATAGCCTTGGTTGCTTTTGCAGTGATATCGCTGTTTGCAGCCACAAAATCGGATTATTTAAAAGTCATTCAAAAATCACGGGATTATCTGGCCAGTCAATACAATCAACGATTGTCGGATTGGGAAAAATCGTACATTCCGGATGTCCTTTCCGGGTACCAGCCCCCGGCGTTTCCGGTGCGGTTGGCTGAGGGGGATGGATTTTTGTATTCTGTGACGAAAAACGAACGCTACGCCAAGGAGGCCGGTAAAATTCTGGTGGAGTTCAGCGGATTACGAAAATTTTATCCGAAGGCATACTGGAGCAAGCGGAAGGAATACAAATTCGGCCTGCCGCCCATAACCAATTTTTTCCAATTGATTCCCTACATTCGCACGTACACATGGATTAAAAACAGTCCCAGCCTTACGCCGGCGCAGCTTAAGGAAATCAGGAAAACCATTGCCGAAACGGCCGATTATGTCTTTCGATTTCACGAGTGGGGCCCCATGAATCGATGTATGATTCGAACGGCGGCTCTGATGGCAGCGGCAAAGGCCCTGCCCCAACACCCGCGGGCTTACCTCTGGAAGCGCCTGGCAGAAGAAATGGCAAAACAAAACGTGGGCCATTGGACTATTGAGGATGCGCAGATTTACAACGCCGTTTGGCTGGATGCCCTTTTTATGTACATCGATTTCGCCGGAGAAAAGAACGTCTGGCGAAAGCCGGTTTTGCACTATTATTTCGACTACTTGCTCCAGCTCCAGAATCCATTGGGATATCAGGCGGAGTACGGGGATAATCACGGGTTTTGGGATCAAACCTCACGGTACATCGCCATTTACGAACGGGGCGCGCGAGAGTACCGGGACGGTCGTTACAAATGGGCCGCCAACAAAATGTGGCACGCCGTCCAAAACGATCCGAAAACGGACAATTTGAAATCAGGCCTTTCGTACATTAATGCCTATTTGTGGTGTGAGGATTCCGTACAGCCGGAAAAGCCGACCACTAAAAGCACCGAGGTTCTGGAAGATCTTTTCGGAAAGAAAATCGTCTTTCGTTCCGGGTGGAACCCCGACGCCACATTTTTGCTGGTTAATTATCGCGATCAGGTTGGATTTGGAAAGGTACCGCGGGATTATCTGGCCAACACCATTCCCATCGAAACCGAAAAGGTGACCCACGGCCATTCGGATGAAAACAACATTGGCCCGTTCATGACGCACGGAACGGTTTTGCTGGATGTGCCCAGTTACTTCGAACGGGCTGATTTTTATCAGAACCGAATTGTTGTCCGAAAGAACGACATGCCGGATACGACCTATCGCCTGCTCTATTTCCTGCGCCGGCAGGAATCCCACAAGGTGGTTTCCACGCAAAAACTTCATTTTTACACGTTCAAACATGCCGATGTCAGCCGCACCCGGGTAACCGACCCCGATTTGGGCTATGTCTGGGACCGGGTGGTCACGTATTTGAAGGATCTGAACAGCTTTGTCGTGTTTGACGGAATCAAAATAACCAAACCCGGATTGTTTACCATTGCCAATCTCTGGCATACACAAAAGGTTTTGAATTACGGAAAACACTGGTACGAATCCCGCCAGCTGAACATCGGCGATATTCCCGGTCGCTGGCCCAATCCGGGCAAATGGACTCTTCTTACCTATTTCCCGGAACCGGACAAAAAACGGGAAGGCGTGGAATTTGTGTACAACTGGAGCTTTGTTAAAAATCTGGATTTTGCCATGTACCGGGCCGTCACAGACAGCCTGCGCGCAGGGGACCGACTCTGCTTTACCACGGTGCTTATTCCCTACAAACACGGCCTTCATCCGGAAATGAAAATCAAGCCCTATTCGTATTTGAAATCAGACAATTATCCCAATGCCGTGGGCGTAAAAATTATATTACCGAACAAAACCATTCTGGTCACCGCCCGTCTGAATCTTGAGATGGAATATCTGAAGGAACGAACCTCTCCCCGTTATGCGTACGAGAAGGGGCGGATTGGGTATTTTTGGAAGGATGCCAACGGTCAGTCCCACCGGCTGGACACCGACGCCCGCTGGACCTGTACAGAAATTTCGGGGAAAACCGTTACGTATGCCTTTGTAGAGGCCACCAAACTGCTTCTGGATCAAAAGAAGCTCTTTGCTTCTTTTGAGGATAGTTTTTACACGTATCTTTCAAACGGGAAACTGATTCATCCCGGCGCCGAAAAGTGGGAGAGCTGGGAAAACACGGTAAAAATAAAATAATAATTCAGCATTTACAAGTGCGTGTTTTTTGATTATTTGAAAACACTCGAAAAACACAGGAGGTTCCAGTGACAAAATTGGCAATGAATGGAGGTACGCCCGTCCGCACCAAACCCTTTCCGAAATGGCCGGTGTGGGATGATGCCGAAATTCGGGCGCTCCAGGACGTGGTAAAAAGCGGGGTCTGGGGTATTGACGGCCAGCTTGTCCCGGCCTTTGAAAAAACCTACGCAGCCTACCACGAAGCGAAACACGGAATTCTGGTGAACAGTGGAACCACCGCGCTGGAAATTGCTTTAAAAGCGGCTGGCATTGGCCCGGGCGATGAGGTACTGGTTCCGGCTTACACGTTTGTGGCAACCGCTTCGGCTGTTTTAAGCGTGGGGGCCGTGGTTCGTTTTGTGGATAGTGATCCCGAAACCTACAACATCGACCCGACAAAAATCGAAGGGGCCATTACGCCCCGAACCAAGGCGATTATGCCTGTGGATTTTTCGGGCCGGCCGGCGGATTACGATGCCATTCTTGAGATAGCCCGTGTGCACGAATTGATCGTCATTGAGGATTCGGCCCAGGCCTGGGGGGCAGAGTGGCGCGGGAAAAAGGTGGGTGCACTGGGTTTGGGGGGCATTTTCAGCTTTCAATCATCCAAAAACATAACCTCCGGCGAGGGGGGTATTTTGGTTACCAACGATGATGAATTTGCCGCTCTGGCCCGGTCGTACATGAACTGCGGCCGCGTGGAAGGCGGGTTGTGGTACGAACACCACCACATTGGCGGAAATTACCGCCTGACGGAATTTCAGGCCGCGGTGCTTCAAGTGCAGTTCAATCGTTACGAACCCATGTTGAAAAAGCGTCAGGAAAATGCCCGATATTTGGATGAACAGCTCGGCAAGATCGAGGGCATTCAAACCATGCGAAAGGATCCGCGCATTACCCGTCACGCCTACCATTTGTACATTTTCCGCTACAAATCGGAAGAATTCGGCGGCCTTTCCAAACCCGAATTTGTGAAGGCGCTCCAGGCCGAAGGCATTCCGGCCAGCGGTGGGTACGGCTATCCGCTCCACAAACAGCCCCTCTTTCAGAAGCGGGCCTTTGGGCCCAAGGGAGCCCCGGTGGATGTGGGGATTGACTATACGCAGGTTCACCTGCCCGTAGCCGAAAAGGCCTGCGCCGAGGAAGCCATCTGGCTGGACCAGGAAACGCTCCTGGCAGAAAAGGAGGACATGGCGGACATTGTTGAGGCCATCGTGAAAATCCAAAAATCGGTAAAGTAAAAATTAGGAACATTGCATACTCATTCTTAGAAAGCTTTGAAAAAATCGGATTTTATTGGTTGCTTTTTTTCAACCCACCCCCAAGGGGGGAGGGTCGATAATAGAGAAATGTTACGTAAAAACCTATTTTTCAATTGATTGTAAAGTGACCCCATGTTAATGGCAAGTTAATTTTTATCACAAATTATGATCCTATTTTGTTATGAGCCATTGCTTGTGTCAGAAATCTTGATTTTTTAAAAGTTTTCTCTTGGTAATAGGAGATTTTTTGAGATGTTCCTTATTCTGATAAAAAACTCAAAAATGCAGGAATCGTGAAATGACGTCCAAAGAACGAGTCGAAAAATTACTGGCCGGCGAGCCCATCGATCGGGTGCCTTTTGAACCGGCCATTTATGAGCACAAGGCCTTTCTGATCGGAAAGACCCCATCGGAAGTGGCGCAGTCGGAGGAGTTGCTGCTTCAGTCCCTTCGAAAAGAGCACGAAATCTACGGTGCGGATTTTTTGGTGGTGGGCCTGGATGTGTACAACGTGGAAGCGGAAGCCCTGGGCTGTAGTGTACGCTTTTTTGAAAATGCCGATGTCCCGGCCATTTCCGAACCGATTCTGGAATCGCCGGAAGAGGTGGAACGTTTGAAGCTGCCCAACCCCGAAACGGACGGGCGCATGCCCCTTTTTCTTTCTGCGGCTGAAAAACTGGCCGGTGAACGGGGTGAGGATGTGGTCATTCGCGGAGCCCTTTCCGGGCCATTTTCGCTGGCGTCGGAATTGCTGGGAATGGAAAAACTCCTCATTGAAACGTTCAGTAACCCCGAATCGGTTACGAAGCTCCTCAATTTTGCGACGGATGTTCTCATCGCTTACGCCGATGCCTTTCTGGATCGGGGGGTCGGTATCGTTTCATTTGATTCCCGCTGTGCCCCGCCCCTCATTTCTCCGGACATGTACCGGGAAACGGTTTTTCCCTTTCATCGGAAGCTCATGATGCACCTGAAGGAGCGGGGAGAAACGGTTCGTGCACTGATTATCGGCGGCGACACCCTGCCGCTTAATCCGTTCTTAAAAGACACGGGTGCCAATATTCTGCTGGCGGATTTTACGGTCGATCTGGAAGAAGCCTTTCAGACCGTGGCCGGTTCACAGGTAGTGCTTCGGGCGAATCTGGATCCGTTTGTTTTGAGTCAGGGGCGTCCCGAAGAAATTGAGACGGCTGCCCGAAACGTGGTAGCGGCCGGGCTTCAACATCGGCGTTTTATGATGGGAACCGGCATTGTTCCCTACGATACCCCCCCGGAAAAAGTGCAGATTGTGAAAAAGATTGTGGAAACAGAAGGAAAATGGACATGAAAGAAACAATGACTCCTCTGGAGCGAGTAAAAACAGTTCTGGCACACGGCATTCCCGACCGGATTCCCCTCAATTTTTTTGCCGGCTGGAACCCGGAAGTCCGTGAAAAAGTGGAAGCTGAATACGGTTCGGTGGAGGCATTTTCCGAAATGCTTCACATCGACATCTACACGGGTGTGGTGCCGAATTTTCCCTGGATGGAATCCGCCAAAAATACCATCGACATCGACGATTTGTTGGAGATTCCCTTAATCGACCCCATGGGCGATGAAATTGTCGAAACATCCGCTGACCCGGAACTGTTCCTGACGGTTCGGGAGGCGGTAGAGCGCTACAAAGGCAAAAAAGCCGTGTTTGCGCATGTGTGGGGTGTGTTTGAACTGGTCCAATTCCACATGGGAATGGAAGAGGTGCTGGTGAATCTGGCCCTCGAAAAGGAGAAAATGAGCCGCCTTTTCCTGCGAATGGCCGAGTGGTCGGCCAAAACGGTGGAAAAAGCCGTTGAGGCCGGGGCAGATGTGATTGAGCTCTCCGATGATTGGGGGCAGAACAACGTGCTGTTGTTCAACCCGAAAGATTGGTGGAACATGATTTACCCGGCCGAAAGGCTAATCGTCCAGGCAGCCAAAAAGAGCGGCCTTCCCCTTCTGCTCCACAGCGACGGGGACATCACCCAGGTGCTGGACGGCGTGGTGGAAATGGGCGTGGATGCGCTTCACCCGGTGCAAGAATCAGCCGGAATGGACTTAAAACTGATGAAAGAAAAATACGGCAATCAATTAAGCATCATGGGTGGATTGGACACGGCTATGGCGCTTCCTTTTAAAAATGAGCAGGACATTCAGGAAGAAGTGGAACGGATTTTCAAAATCTTGAAACCGAACGGCGGGTACATTTTTTCCGGTTCTCACATGATTCAGGACGACACGCCGCTCTCTGTGGTGGAGGCCGCCTACAAAAAGGCCTACGAAATCGGATTTTATGAAAAATAATCACAAGATGAGACTTCTGAATGATGTGGTTTTTGCAGATTTTTAATGATTGAATTGGGAGAGAATAATGAAAATCTACCGAGTGGTTTTGGGAGTTTTGTTGTTTACTTTTCTGGTGTGGGCATTCGCCCAATCCTGGAATTTTGTCAAAAGGGGGCGGTCGGATGTGATCTCTGTAAAGATTCAGTCCTCCGATAATTGGGAGCTTAAGGGTGACTTTTACCGGCCCATTCCACGGGTCAAACAGGCCCCGGGCTTACTGCTGCTTCCGGCATTCGGTGGAAACCGGACGGCGTACAAAGAAACGGCACCCTTTTTTCAGAAAAAGGGATACGCCGTACTGACCGTCGACTTGCGCGGAATGGGAGAAAGCCGGCAAAAAAATAGTAAAGGCCGGATTCCCAACCTGAAGGGGATTAACGATGACGTTCAGGCGGCGATCAATTTTCTGGCATCCCGGAAAGAAACCAATGCCGCCAGATTGGGCGTTCTTGCGGCCAGCACCATTTGCAACGCGGCCGTGCACGCCGTTGATCACGATAGCCGGATAAAAGCAGTCGTGCTGCTTTCGGGCGAATACGACTCAACGGCCACACAGCTTCTTACCTCGGCTGATTTTCCGCCGTCGCTCATTGTGGCCAGTTACGATGACAAAATTGCCATCCAGAATGCGGCATCCCTGCGGGACAAATTGGGAAATCCGAAAAGCAAGGTGCACTTATTCTTAAATGCGGGGCACGGCCTGAATATGTTTTGGTCTCCAAGCGGAAAAGAGCTTGGCGATTTAATGGTTAAGTGGTTTGAAACCTATCTGAAATAAATCATCTTTGCCAGATGATTATTTTTGTGATTTTCTGACTTCGGGCCTGCAGTTTTGAAAGAGTTCTGTTTGGGAGGTTCTATGGAACAATTGGCGCTTTATGGCGGACCGAAAACAAAAACGACCCCTTTCGGTGTGGGTAATCGCTACGGCAAGGAGGAATTGAATCAGCTTAAGGAAGCCCTGGAGCAAAACACCCTCTTTTACGCGCACGGGAAAAAGACGGGTCAATTTCTGGATAAATTCAAAAAAATGTATGGCAGCCGGTTTGCGGTGGCCACCTCCTCCGGGACGGCCTCTATTCACACGGCCCTTGCTGCACTGGATGTGGGCCCGGGCGACGAGGTGATTACGTCTCCCATCACGGATATGGGATCGCTAATCGGAATTCTGTTTCAAAATGCGGTACCGATTTTTGCGGATGTGCACCCTCGCACCTACAACATGACGGCCGAATCCATTGAAGCACGAATCACCCCCCGCACAAAAGCCATTGAAGTGGTACATTTGGCCGGCAATCCTGCGGACATGGAGCCCATTTTGGCAGTCTCACGGAAACACGGCATCCCGATTGCAGAAGATTGTGCCCAGAGTTACCTCAGCGTGTACCGGGGGAAACTGGCGGGTACATTTGGAGAATTTGGGTGCTTTAGCCTGAATGATTTCAAACACATCTCCGCCGGAGACGCCGGAATGATTCTCACCAATAATGAAAATCTGGCATGGAAAGCCCAACTTTTCACGGATAAAGGGTACGACCGGAGTACCACCGAACACGATCCGCCTTTTTTGGCAGCCAATTACCGGATGAACGAACTGGAGGCTGCGGTTGCCATTGCCCAATTGGACAAGCTGGAGTGGATCGTTTCCCGGCGCCGCAAATACGGCACACGCCTGACGGAAGGCATCGCTGACCTGCCCGGGATTTTGCCGCCGAAAATAACTCCGAAAAGTGAGAGTTCCTATTGGTTTTACATGTTCCGTGTGGATGAAGAACGGCTGAATATCTCCCGAAACACATTTGCCGATGCCCTGGAAGCCGAAGGCATTCCCTGTGGAAAAGGGTACATTCCGCGGCCGGTGTACCGTTCACGCCTGTTACGCGAGAAGGCGATTTACCCCCATTTCAACTGGCCGGAAGATTTCCCGCAGTATGGCGAACCCGTCGAGTACCCGGAGGGATTATGCCCCGTGGCGGAAGAAGTACTCCGGACGGCGGTCCTGTTGCGACTCAATGAATTTTTTACCGAACAGGACATCGAAGACACCATTCGGGCCATCCGAAAAGTTACGGCCTATTTTGCGGGAGAGAAAGCGCTTTGAACGGCCACTCTGCTTGATGTGTAAATAATTCCCGCAAATCCCCTGGGTGTTCGTCGGGTGATCTTTTTTAGCCTGCCTTTTCAAAGAAAATCTAAATAAAACTGGCAAATCGGGAATTTTTGTCATAAAATCATTGAGTCCAAAAAAATAAAAATTATGAGGATGCTGCAAAAACGATGCGACTGTAATGTCACTAAAATCAATTCGTGAAAGTCGCGGGAGAAGGTTTTTTGTGAGCAGACTCAACGATCAATCATTTGTAAGGGAGTTTCTGTTTTAATGAGAAAAGAACACTTTCGAAATATAGCCATTATTGCACATGTCGATCACGGAAAGACCACACTGGTTGACGGCATGCTCCGGCAGAGCGGGATTTTTCGCGACAATCAGGAAGTCAAGGATCGCGTTATGGATTCAATGGATCTGGAGCGGGAACGGGGCATTACGATTATGGCAAAAAATACGGCCGTGTGGTACAGGGACATCAAGATCAATATTGTGGATACGCCCGGACACGCCGATTTTGGCGGGGAAGTTGAGCGAAGCCTCAATTTGGTGGATGGCGCCCTGTTACTGGTGGATGCAAGCGAGGGTCCGCTTCCTCAGACGCGCTTTGTCTTAAAAAAGGCCCTGGCAAAAAAACTGCCCATTATTCTTGTGATCAACAAAATTGACCGAAAAGATGCCCGGATCAAGGAAATCGTGAATGCGGTGTACGATTTATTTATCGATTTGGATGCGGATGAGGAACAAATCGAATTCCCGATCCTTTACACCAATGCCAAAGCAGGAGTGGCCCATCGGGAACTGGGAGACGATTCAAAAGATCTTCAGCCGCTTTTTGAAACAATCGTCTCTGAAATTCCGGGTCCCGAGGCGGATGACCATGAAACACCCCAGTTTTTGGTGACCAACCTGGATTATGACCCTTACGTCGGCCAAATTGCCGTAGGGCGGTTATCCAACGGGGTTCTTGAAATGAACAAGACGTACGCCTTGTGTGCAGAAAATGGCATCCGGCCCGGTGTGCGATTTTCCGCGCTTTACACCTTTCAGGATCTCTCAAAAAGACTGGTTACGCACGTGGAAGCGGGGGATATTATTGCCGTTTCCGGTGTGGAAGGGGTCAAAATCGGGGACACGATTTCATCTGAAGAAAATCCCAAACCCCTGCCGCGAATTCACGTGGACGAGCCGACGGTTTCAATGGTTTTTTATGTAAACAACGGGCCGTTTGCCGGACGTGAAGGAAAGTACTTAACCAGTCGCCATCTGAAGGAACGGCTGGAAAAGGAAATGCTTCGAAACGTGGCGCTGCGTGTGGAGCCCACGGCCCGGGCAGATGCCTTTAAAGTCAGTGGACGAGGGGAATTGCAGATGGCCGTTCTGATTGAAACCATGCGCCGGGAGGGCTACGAATTCATGGTGTCCAAACCCCACGTGATTACAAAAAAAGAGGACGGCGTAACCCTTGAACCGGTGGAACATGTGTTTATTGATGTTCCTGAAGAATTTGTGGGCGTGGTGACGGAAAAAATCTCCAGACGCAAGGGCCGAATGGTAAATATGAACAATACCGGTCATGGCCGCGTCAATCTGGAATTTCTTGTTCCTGCCCGGGGTCTAATTGGGTTTAGAAGCCAGTTTTTAACCGACACAAAAGGCACCGGTGTGATGAACACCCTTTTTGAAGGGTACGAGCCCTGGTTTGGCCCCATTCCTCAGCGGAATTCGGGCGCGTTGGTGGCCGATCGGCCCGGGCGGGTTACCACCTACGCCAGCCTGGCTATGGTGGATCGCGGGGAGCTTTTTGTGGAAGTGGGCACCGAGGTTTACAAAGGGATGATTATTGGCGAACGAAACCGTACACGGGATCTGGATGTTAATATTACCAAAGAGAAAAAGCTGACCAATATGAGAAGCTCAACCTCGGATGCCACCGTCACGCTTCGCCCGCCCCGGCTCCTTTCGCTGGATCAATCCATTGAATTTATTGCGGAAGATGAACTGGTGGAAGTAACACCCCAAACCATTCGGCTCCGAAAAATAGAACTTGACCCCGGCAAGCGGGCCGTTAACCGAAAAAAAGAGAATGCCATCGCCTGAAAAGCGCTGTGTTTGGGGTCGTAAAACACCGATGAAACGGGTATCAATCACTTTAAATGTTCAGAGTTTTTGATGATCAGAAAAGTTTCGCCGGATATTTTTGAAATTCGAACCCCTCTGGGTGACGCGTTTGTTAATGTGTATCTGGTGCGATCGGGAAATCAGGCTGTTTTGATTGATTCGGGTCTCAAGCAGACGGCCTCCCGGATTTTTCACCTGCTGGACGACCTTGGTTTTTCAAAAAACAGTCTGAAATATCTGATCAACACGCACAGTCACCACGATCACATTGGGGCCAATGGTGACATTCAGACGGAATGCGGCTGCAGGGTGCTGGCTCACGAGAAGGCTGTTCCCTGGATTGAGAATCACCGCCTGCAATTTCACGAATTCCTGGGCCAGTTTCCAGCCCTTCTGCCTCCTTCGCAGGAATTGGAACAGTTCTTCTTTGAAAATCTGGGGGAACCGGGAAAAGTGAACGAGACCATTTCCGGTGAAAGCCGTTTGAAACTGGCCGCTTTCCCGGAAATGTGGCTGCTGCCGCTATCCGGCCATTCCGAAGACAGCATCGGTGTTTACCTGAAAGAACCGAATATTCTGATTGCGGGCGATGCCATTCTGTGCCGGGGTGTCGGAAGGGGCTTGCCCCAATATGAGGATCGAACGGCCTATCTCCAGAGTATTCAGAAAATCCGCGATTTAAATCCTGACATTCTGCTGACGGCCCATTTTGATCCATTGGCGGGCAACGAGCTGCGTGAGTTTTTAAATCAGAGCGAAGCGGCCGTTTGGGAAATAGACTCCCGGATTGCTGCCGTTAAGCAGCAGCTGGGTGAAAATGCGCCCCTCTGGGATGTTGCAAAAGCGGTTCACCGCGGAGCAGAAAAAGAGTTAACCATTCAGGGCCTCCTGACCATTCGGGCTCATCTTAACGAATCGGGAAACAGCTGAATGATGGGATCACTGGCCACAGGGTTTGAAAAAAAAATGGCTAATCTCTGGCTGGTTGTAATCTCCGGGAGTGGTGTTTTTGTATTTATGACGCTCCTTTCAAAAATAGACCAGCGGGCAACCGGAGGGGGAGCCAATGGTATTCTGGGACTGCAGTTTGCCTTTTCGGCCGATGTGGCCCGAACCATTATTCGCCTCTGGGGTTCGGAAGGCCTTTCGCTGATTGCCCGTACGATGTGGATCGATTACATCTACCCGCTTTTTTACGCCACATTCTTGGCCAGCACCATCTCCTATTTTTGTGAAACGTGGGCCATGTTTCGCCAGTGGGTCCGCATCCTGTTTGCGATCGTTCCTTTTTTTGCCGCCTTGCTGGACTATGTCGAGAACACCCTTCACTTAATCATCTTTTCTCAATTTCCGGAGATCTCCGGAACAGCCGTGTTTTGGGCATCAGTTGCCGCTTCAATTAAATGGCTTCTGGTGGGCTGGTCTATTTTGGTCATTCTCTATCTCGTGATTTATCAAGCAGTCAAGACGGTTTTGTCGCGGTGGATTTCTGTGAAATAAGGTTCTGGAAATTCGGAAGTTTTGTGGTTTGTTTTTTTCTCAATTATTCCTTCGTTTCATTATTGCCTTGCAACTGAAATAGAGTTTTTTTATTTTAATGGAGAACAAAATCGGACCATACGGAAAAATACAAATTCATTTCACCAAACGTTAAGGGAAAAATCATTGAAAAATCAACTAAAAATTATGGGCGGCTTTTTTCTGTTTATTATGATGTTCTTTCCTTTGCGCACGACCCTTCTGGCGCAATCTCCTACCGTTTATGCCTGCGTTTTATCAACTAAAAATTACGTGGTTGGTGCGAAGAATGCGCCGTCAGGTTTGTTTGTAAGCCACGATGTGGGAAAAACCTGGCAGCACATCGGCTGGAAAAATATCCGCTGTTTTGGGTTTGCCATGGATCCGAAGGCTGTTGGAAAAATATTCTACCTGGCCAGTGGAAATGGGGTTTTACGAACACTGAATGCCGGAAAACACTGGCGTATTTTGACGGACTGGCACGAAACGGAGATTCAAGAGGTGCTGGTCAATCCGAAAACGCCACGGAAAATGGTGATCGGAACTCCGTACGGTGTTTTTCGTTCTGAAGATGGCGGACGAAACTGGAAACCGTCCAATTCCGGGCTGACAACCATCGATAATCAATTTGTTTCGGCACTTGTCATGGATCGAAGCAATCCCGATCACCTGCTGCTGGGATCGGAATCCGGATTGTTTGAATCTCTGGATGGCGGGAAAACCTGGACGAGCAGGGGATTTACCGGCATTCCCGTTCTGGACCTCCGGCAGGATGCCTTTGATGTTTCCACCTTTTATGCCGGAACAGAGGACCATGGCGTTTACAGGAGTACAGACAAGGGTCGCAGCTGGATCCGCTCGCGGGGAAAAATAGCGGGCGAAACCGTTTACGTCGTGGCAGTCGATCCGAATCGAAAAGGCGTCCTTTACGCGGGAACATTTGCCAGCAGCGTCTACAAAAGTCCGGATGGCGGAAAGCATTGGAAAAAGGTCGACAAGGGCCTCCAAAAAAAGACGATTCACGGGTTGGCCGTCTATCCGAAAGATTCTGAAATTGTTTTTGCAGGCACAGCCGGGAGCGGAATTTATGTGAGCAAGGATGGCGGAAAACACTGGAACTTTTCGGGTCTTCCGGGTGCCGAGGTGTGGGATATTCAAATCTGGTAAAGCCTTTTGTAAAGAAT
>JAADHR010000200.1 GCA_013151735.1 Calditrichota bacterium
CACCACATCAAAAATGTCGGGGAAGGCCTTTGTGGATGGCGATCTGGTGGCGCAGGCCGAGTTACTGGCCATGGTGGTTGACCGGGAGGAAGCAAAGGTTCGGTAAGAGCGGTATCTCAATTAAAAAGGTTTAATCGTGATTCAGATAGATGAAAAGGCGGTTGTCAGCCCCAAGGCAGAACTGGCTGATAACGTGCGGATTGGTCCGTTTGCCGTGGTGGAAGAGAACGTGCAAATCGGGGAAAATTCGGTCATTGCCCCCGGGGCTCATCTTGCACCCGGCACACGAATCGGAAAAAATGTGCGCGTGTTTACAGGGGCTGTGCTGGGAACGGTTCCGCAGGATTTAAAATTTGGCGGTGAAGAGACCACTCTGGAAATCGGTGACGGAACAACCATCCGTGAATACGCCACCATGAACCGGGGAACCCACGAAAGCTGGGTGACCCGTGTGGGAAAAGATTGTCTCATTATGGCCTACACCCATGTGGCCCACGACTGCCATATCGGGGATCACGTGATTCTGGCCAATGCCGTGAATCTGGCCGGACATGTGACGATCGAGGATTGGGCCGCGCTGGGCGGAATGGTTCCGGTGCACCAGTTCGTCCGGATTGGAGCCCATGCTTTTGTGGGCGGCGGTTACCGGGTGGTAAAGGATGTTCCTCCCTTTGTACTGGTGATGGGAGAACCCCTCCAGTACGCCGGGATTAATCTGGTGGGCCTGCGCCGCCGGGGATTCTCGCAGGAACAGCTGGCCGCCATAAAACGGACGTACCGTATTCTCTACCAGTCCAAACTCAATGTTTCGCAGGCGCTCGATCAGATCAAGGCCGAAATCAAGCCGACGGAAGAAATCCTGCAAATTATTCGTTTTGTTGAAAAAAGCGAAAGAGGAATCGTCCGCTAAGTGATGGAAACGTGGCGCTTACTGGTTCAACCGAACCGGCCGGGCGACTGGCACATGGCGGCAGATTCCGTTATTGCAGCGGCCATCGGGCAGGGGAAAGTGCCTTCCACCGTGCGTCTGTACACCTGGCTGCCGGACACCATTTCTCTGGGGTACCACCAGAGTGAAGAGGAGATCAATCTGGAGGCCTGTCGCAGGGATGGGGTGGCGGTTGTCCGAAGGCCGACGGGCGGAAGGGCCATTTACCACAGGGACGAAATAACGTACGCGGCCCTGTTCCCTTCAACCAGCCGCCTGTACGATTCCCGGTTACTGACCTGTTATGCCAATGTGTCCCGGGTGTTGAAAACGGCCCTTGAGCGATTTTCAATTCGTTTGGACCCTTTCGAAGCGGTTTCATCGTCCGCCGCGTATGCCGGATCGCCTGTTTGCTTTGCCCGGGCATTGAGCTACGAACTGACGATTGGCGGAAGAAAAATGGTGGGATCGGCCCAGCGGCGCTGGCCGGATCGGGTTTTGCAGCACGGCTCGATTTTACTGGGGGAGTCTCATCAGAAGCTGGCCGATTACCTGAATCTTCCGGCAGAAAAACGGGCGGAGGAAAAACGCAACCTGCTGGAAGGGACGATTTGCGTCAGGGACGTTTCTCCTCGGTCAATTTCGTTGACTGAATTTGCCGAAGCCCTTCAGGAAAGCTTCCTTCGGCTTTTTGAAATAAAACTGGTTCCCGGCACGCTGACATCCGAAGAGCTAAGCGAGATTGAAGCCATCCGGGGAGAATTTCGAATTGTGTAAACGATGAAAATACTTTCGATTTTAGGTTCCTCCGGTTCCATTGGCCGGAACACACTGGATGTCGTGGCTCGTTTTCCCGGTGAGTTCCGGGTATCGTGCCTGACGGTTCACACACAGGTGTCTGTGTTGTTGCAGCAGGTCAAGGCCTTTCATCCGGCACGCGTGGTGGTAACCGAACCCGGTGAACAGTCTGCCGTTTTGAAGGAAATTGAATCGCTGGGAACAGAGGTCTGGACGGGCGAAGAGGCCCTTACGCGCTGTCTGGAAGAGGATGCCTCCACTCTGGTGGTGAATGCCCTTGTCGGCGCAGTGGGATTGAAACCCACGCTGAAAGCCATTGAAAAGGGAAAGCAGCTGGCTCTGGCCAACAAGGAAACGCTTGTGATGGCCGGGGAAATCGTAACCCGGGAAGCGCGGAAAAACAATGTAGCGATTTTGCCTGTTGATAGCGAACACAGTGCCATATTTCAATGTCTCGTCGGTGAGGATCGGCAGACGGTAGAAAAGATCATTCTGACCGGTTCGGGAGGGCCCTTTCTGGGACGGGCCAAAGAGGATTTGGAGCAGGTTACGGTAGAACAGGCCCTGGCGCACCCCAAGTGGTCGATGGGCAAAAAGATCACAATCGATTCGGCCACGCTCATGAACAAGGGGTTAGAGGTTATTGAAGCGCGGTGGCTGTTTGGCATTCCCCTTGAAAAAATTGACGTGGTTATTCATCCACAATCCATCATCCATTCAATGGTTGCCTTTGTGGATGGTTCGGTTAAGGCCCAGCTCGGGGTTCCCGATATGCGGCTGCCCATCCAATA
Organism: Calditrichota bacterium; assembly: GCA_013151735.1. Lineage (NCBI taxonomy): Bacteria > Pseudomonadati > Calditrichota > Calditrichota bacterium. The sequence continues at coordinate 2,518 of JAADHR010000200.1, forward strand.
TGCGTTGTTTTATCCGGAAAGGCGTCCCTCCGGTTTCGAACGGGTGGATTTTGCAAAGATTCGGGAACTGACGTTTTTTAAGCCGGACCCGGGCACCTTTCCCAATCTGCGGCTGGCCATGGAGGCCCTTCGGGAGGGGGGAACACTCCCTGCCGTGCTGAACGGGGCCAATGAAGAGGCGGTGCATCAATTCCTGAATAAAAGAATTTCGTTTACGGAGATTCCTCGTCTGATTGAGCAGGCGCTGTCGGCGCATCACCGGGTGTCTTCTCCAACCATTCAGGATATTTTGCAGGCCGATGCCTGGAGCCGCGATTTTGTGAAAGAACACGCAGCGCGCTAAGGTGCAAATCATAAGCCGTTTTTGCGAATGAGATGGCGTTGAAAAGGTCCCGACCGGCTAGCAATCTTTGTCCAATTTAAGCGTGAGATTGCTTTGCCCGCCAAGGCAGGCTCGCAATGGCATGGCTTTTTTTGCAATTTTCCGAATCGGGGGTGAACTAAAAGGAATGTGACTGAAACAGGAAAGATGAAAAGGACCAAAATATGACGACGGCATTAGCGACAATTTTTGTTTTGGGGGTTTTGGTATTTCTCCATGAATTCGGGCATTTTATCGTTGCCAAATTGGTTGGCATTCGTGTGGAACGGTTTTCCATTGGATTTCCTCCCCGGTTGTTCGGTAAGAAAATCGGGGAAACCGACTATTGTGTTTCCCTGATTCCTCTGGGCGGCTACGTGAAAATGGCGGGCATGGTGGACGAAAGCATGGACACGGAAATTAAGGGAGAACCGTGGGAATTCCAGTCGAAATCGTTTTGGGAAAAATTTTCGGTGATCCTTGCAGGGCCCCTGATGAACGTCCTGATTGCGATTGTTGTTTTCGCCGGACTGACGCTGTCTCTTGGCGTGGGCGTGGTCAAGGATGCCACCATCGCGCAGGTGAGTCCCGGAATGCCTGCGGCTGCAGCGGGAATTCAGCCGGGGGACAGGATTGTGGCCATTAACGGACAAGAGGTGTCGTCGTGGGATGAGATGACGAAAATTATTCACAGCCATGCTGACAAGGACCTTGAAGTGGAATGGATTCATAACGGCGAACACAAAAAGGCCGTTATTCATGCCCGTGCCGAGAATGTGCCCATTGACGGGAAGATCGAAAGAGTGGGGCTCATTGGCATCAGTCCGAAGCTGTACATGGAAAAGGTCGGCCCGTTAAAAGCCATTGGCGCGGGGTTTGTGCGAACCTGGGACCTGACTAAATTGGTGGGGTACTCCATCTGGATGCTGGCCACCGGAAAGGCGTCTTTGCGGAATCTCGGCGGTCCGATCATTATTGCAAAAATGGCCGGGGAAAGTGCCAAATCCGGATTTTCCACCCTGCTTGCTTTTATGGCCTTTATCAGCCTGAATCTGGCCATTTTGAATGTTCTCCCCATTCCGGGGCTGGACGGCGGCCATTTAATCTTTATTGTTCTGGAAGCTATCATGGGACGGCCGGTTCCGACCAAAACCAAATTGGTTATTCAGCAGGTGGGGATGTTTATCCTGCTCGCGCTGATTGTGCTGGTCATCTTCAACGATCTTCACAATCTTCACACGATAAAATAGGGTGGGTGTGTCCACCCGATCCGTTTTTTTTCAGGGGACGAAATCCAGGGGGGAAGGCTTTTTAAAACAGGCTTAAAATAAGTTCTGCAATTCCTTCATCCCAAAAAATTTGGCTTGCTTATTTTCTAAATATTTTTTAATTTAATATGTTAAGATATTCTAACCTAACAGAGGCGGTATTCCATGGTTGGGAATTTACTGATGATTGCCGTGCTTTCCTATTTTATTGGGTCTTTTCCAACGGCTTATGTTTTCGTTCGATGGAAATTCCACACGGATATTACCCAAAGCGGCAGCCGCAATGTGGGTACCCTCAATACCCTGCGTGTCACGCACTCAAAACTCTTAACCGTATTTGTCCTGATCGTTGATTTGCTCAAGGGGATACTGGCTGTTTGGCTCACGTCCGTGCTGTTTGGCCGCGATTTTGAAGGCATGCTGGTGGCTTCCTTTTTTGTTGTGTTAGGCCACGATTTTCCGGTCTGGCTGAAATTCCATGGCGGCAGGGGGTTGGCTACGGCGGCAGGCGTGTTTCTAATGATTCAGCCGTACGTGGTTTTGGGATGGCTGGCTTTGTGGTTTTTAATTTATATGATTACACGGAAAGTAGCCTACGCAAATGCTCTGGCAACGTTATTGGCGCCCGGAATTTTACTGATTCGGGCGTTTCATTTGTATGATCATTCAACCTTTGTCATTACGTTTTCAGTGGCGGTGATTGTGTTTATTAAACACATTCCCCGTTTGCTTCATGCGATGCGCGGTGATGAGTCCGTAAAACAATTTCAGTAGACCTGAAATCGGGGTGATGGCGAAACGCCCTGCTGGAAAATGAGTTCGGATTGAAAATTTCAAGAAAGGAGCGCTTATGAAATTAGCAGATAGAATGAATCGGTTGGGAACCGAGACGGCATTTGAGGTTTTGGCGAAGGCAAAGGCCCTTGAAGCGAAGGGTCGGGAAGTGGTTCATCTTGAAATCGGAGAACCGGATTTTGACACACCCGCTCACATCCGGGAAGCCACCAAAAAGGCCATCGATGAAGGGCACACCCATTACGGACCGGCGCCCGGCCTTCCCGAATTGCGCGAGGCCATTGCCGAATCCATTGGCGCTACGAGAAATATTTCCGTCAATCCCAATCAGGTGGTGGTCACATTGGGGGCCAAACCGATCATGTTTTTTTCAATTCTGGCCCTGGCTCAGGCGGGAGACGAGGTGATTTATCCGAACCCCGGGTTTCCTATTTATGAATCCGTGATCAATTTTACCGGGGCAAAAGCGGTGCCCATCCCCCTGCGGGAAGAGAAGGAGTTTCGCTTTGATGTGGATGAGCTGCGCCCGTTAATTAATGATCGGACAAAGATGATCATTTTGAATTCTCCCCACAATCCGACCGGAGGAATGCTCTCTCCGTCAGATCTGGAGGCCGTGGCCGATATGATTGCCGACCGCGATATTATGGTCTTATCCGATGAAATCTACGAATTTATTTTGTACGAGAATAAATTTCAAAGCATTGCTTCCCTGCCCGGGATGCAGGAAAAAACCATCATTTTACACGGATTTTCGAAAACCTACGCCATGACCGGCTGGAGGCTGGGTTTTGGCGTGATGCCCGAATGGCTGGCGGAGCGCATCACTCAGCTTCAGGTTAACAGCAATTCCTGCCCCAACAGCTTTATTCAATACGGGGGAATTGCCGCCCTGAAGGGGCCTCAGGATGACAGCCGAAAGATGGTGGCGGAGTTCAAGCGGCGCCGCGATGTCATTGTTGAAGGGCTAAATAGCCTGGATGGCGTTTCCTGTTTGACACCCGGCGGGGCATTTTATGTGTTTCCGAACGTCACAGAGCTGGCGAAACACAGCGGCAAAAACACAAAAGAATTGGCCGATTATTTCCTGAATGAGGCCGGCGTGGCCGTTCTTTCCGGTACCGCTTTTGGTGAATACGGGGACGGCTACTTGCGCCTGTCCTACGCCAATTCGGTGGAGAATATTCAGAAAGCCATTGACTGGATGGGCCAGGCTATCCGGAAGTTGGGATAGAAAAACGATTTCAGATTGTCGATTAACGATCTTCGATTTTAGAAGTTTTCTACTTCGCCGATCTTAAATCGTTAATCGTAAATCGCAAATCAATGTGTAGTGTTTTTGAAAATAAAATAACAGGTAGTTTGAGTCCCTCGGGAGCCTCATCAGGGCCGGAGGCCCCCATCAGGGTGTGGGGATACTCCCGGAACAACCGGTCAAGTACCGGCGTTTCAGCC
>JAADHR010000201.1 GCA_013151735.1 Calditrichota bacterium
ATCCCCTCTTGAGAGTGGTGTCCCCGCCGGCTGGCGGGGTGTGTGACGATGTTTGTTTTCAAGGATGGTGTTTAAATTTCAAATGGGAAAAATAAGATGACACACCCCTAAATCCCCTCTTAATAGAGGGGACCTTGATGGGTGGTACTGGGAAAGAAGGGGAGAAAAACAGGGAAGTTGTTAGTATTGGAAAGATTTTAGGATTTTGCAGGGATTAAAAATCCCCTCGTGAAATTTGAAAAAACAGAAATTATTAATTTATAAAGGAAGAGGGTGCCCATGAAAACGGACGCATCGCTTCGGTACAAATTATTCTGGCTGTGGATTTTTGGCATCGCTATGGCCTATCTGGAATCGGCGGTTGTGGTGTATCTGCGGGCCATCTATTATCCCGCCGGTTTTTCGTTTCCTCTGAAAATAATTCCCACAAACATGGCTTTTGTTGAAATCGGCCGGGAGGCAATGACGCTGGTTATGCTTCTTGCTGTCGCTTTTCTTGCCGGCCGAAACTTCTGGCAGCGATTTTCTTTTTTCATGATGAGTTTTGGTATCTGGGACATCTTTTACTATGTCTGGCTAAAGGTATTTCTCAACTGGCCGCATTCCCTGTTCACCTGGGATATTCTCTATCTCATTCCTGTTCCCTGGACGGGTCCCGTGCTGGCCCCCGTTTTGGTGAGTTTGGCCATGATTGGTTCTTCTTTTCTGATTCTGAAACTTGACCACCAGGGATTTGATTTACGCGCTTCCAAAGCGGAGTGGGGCTTAACAGTTCTTTCGGCCCTTCTCATTTTTGTGGCCTTTATTTTTGATTTTCAAAATATCGTTAGCGGCGGAATGCCCAATCCCTTTCACTGGGAAATTTTTGGAAGTGGACTTCTTCTGGGTATTGTGGTTTTTGCGAGACGATATACCCTTACAAAAAAGGAAAGAGGGGCGAATCGTTAGAGTTTTTGTCAGACAAAAATTCTGAATGTTTCGGATGAAATGAACCGTGAATCCAGTCCCCGCAGTCACTCATATTGAGAATTAATCTCACAAAGCGATCAAAAAATACCCATTCCTCTAAAGAACGACCAATTATTGGCCAATTTTGTCTTGAATCAGAAGGAAAAATAATCCTAAAAATGAGAATCCCATTAAGCTTGCCGCCAGTCCAAAATTCCCGCAAATAAGAATAATCCTTTCTTTTAACACGTTCACAGGCGTATTCCTTCAATAATAACAAGCTGTTGAGTGAACAGGCCATTTTGGCACTATCTTTGTTTTATACCAAAGGCGAAAGTTTGGCCCAAATTCAGGATAAGGAATAATCTCAACCGATTCAAATTGGAGGACAAATGTTTGAATGCCAACGGAATGAAATTCAACAGGAAGTGAATACGATTGTCCGGAAATACGGCCGGACGCGGAATTACCTGCTTCCGATTTTGCAGGAGCTCAACCGGAAATTTTCGTACATCAACAATTACATGATCGAGGCCGTCAGCAATGCCCTGGATATCAGTCCGGCGGAGGTGCATGGAGTCGTCACGTTTTATTCCTTTTTAAACGAAACGCCCAAGGGGAAATACATCATTCGATTGTGCAAGACCATTAGCTGCGATATGGCCGGAAAGGATCGAATTGTGCGTGTTCTTGAAAAGGAGCTGGGAATTTCGTTTGGTGAAACCACCAAAGACGGGCTGTTTTCACTGGAATATACCAATTGCATCGGCATGTGCAGTGAAGGCCCGGCCATGCTGGTTAATGAAGAGGTTTATTCAAAGCTTTGCCCGGAAAAAGTTGTTGATATTTTGGAATTTTACAAAAATGGCGCGAGGAAACGAGCATGAAAAACAGCAAAAAACGGATTCTTTTTGGTGAATATATTGTGGGGAGCGGCTTGGCGGCCGCCCTGAAATTGAAGCCCAAAGAAGTGGTGAACGAGGTTAAAAAATCGGAACTTAGGGGGCGGGGAGGCGCCGGATTTCCAACCGGATTGAAATGGGAATCGGCCGCTGTACAAAAAGCCGATCAGAAGTTTATTATCTGCAATGCCGATGAGGGCGAGCCCGGAACCTTTAAGGATCGCCTTTTGCTGATGGAGCACCCCGGAAAAATTCTGGAAGGAATGGCCATCGCGGGTTACGCCATCGGAGCTCATCATGGTATTATTTATTTGCGCGGGGAATATGTTTACCTGAAAAAGGGTATTGAAGAGCGAATTGATCACATGAAAGCCACCAACCTGCTCGGTGACAAAATCCTGGGTAAACGATTTAACTTTGATGTCGAAATTCGCCTGGGGGCAGGGGCGTACGTATGCGGTGAAGAATTTGCTCTGATCGAATCCCTCAACGGTCGGCGGGGTGAGCCGCGGAACAAACCGCCCTTTCCCACGGAAAAAGGCTATCTGGACAAACCTACGGTGGTTCAAAACGTGGAAACGCTTTGTTATGTGCCGTACATTATTGCCAACGGTGCGGAATGGTTTCGGACCCACGGGACGATGAAATCCACCGGAACCAAGTTGTTCAGCATTTCCGGCGATGTGGAGAATCCGGGGGTTTACGAAGTGGAATTGGGAATCACGGTACGGGAACTGTTGGAGATGGTTGGTGCAAAGGATACCAAAGCGGTTCAGGTAGGCGGAGCGTCCGGAATTTGTGTGTCGGAGAAGGATTTTGACAAACCCATCGCCTTTGAGGGGCTGCCTCCCGGTGGATCGATTATTGTTTTTAATCATTCACGAAAGATGCTTCACGTGCTTGAGAATTTTATGGAATTTTTCGTGGAGGAATCCTGCGGTCAGTGTACGCCGTGCCGGGAGGGGAATTATCGGCTTCTGGAGGGTGTCCGACTGCTGAAAAAGGGGGATTGCACGGTTGCCTATTTGCGCGATCTGATGGAGTTGGCGCGTGTGATGCAAATTTCCTCGAAATGCGGTTTGGGACAAATGTCGCCGAATCCGTTTATTTCGATCATCGAAAATTTTAAAGACGAAATTTTGTACAGTTAGCGTAATGGCCGGTGTGTTAATCTAAAATGATGAAATTGTAAACTTGATGATGGAGTCTGCTCTAAAAGACATTTTTCCACGAATTGATTTTGGTGAAACTAAATTGACATTATTCGTGTCAGTCGCGGCTTTGGAGTGAACTCAGAATTCATGGAAAATTCACTTTTCTTCAGATGAGGAGAGACGTTGTATGGAACTGATCCCAATTAAAATCAACAATAAAGAAATTAAAGTCAAAAAGGGCACGACCATTCTGGAAGCGGCCCGGCAAAACGATATTCGAATTCCGACCCTTTGCAACCATCCGGATCTGGAGGTAGCTGGTATTTGCCGGATTTGTGTGGTGGAAATTGAGGGGATGAGGAATCTTCAGGCTTCGTGTGCCTATCCGATCGAACATCCGATTTCCGTAAAAACCTACACAGAGAAGGTGCGCAAAGCCCGGCGCTTTAACCTGGATTTAATTTTGGCGCAGCATTACGGCGAATGCTACAGTTGCGTCCGAAACAATAATTGTGAACTTCAATCGCTGGCCAAAGAGTACGGTGTCAACTTCTATCGATTTCCGCACATCAAGGAACCCCGGTACGAAATTGACGATTCCTCGTTTGCGCTGGTACGCGATCCCAACAAGTGCGTTCATTGCAAGCGTTGTATTCGCACCTGTCTCGATTTGCAGGAGGTGGGGGTACTGGAAACGGCCGGACGTGGGTACAATGTTCAGGTGCAAACCATGCTGGACCGGCCGCTGGTTGAATTGAATTGCGTGTACTGCGGCCAGTGCATTAACCGATGCCCGACGGGCGCCCTGCACGCCAACGATCCCTCAGACTGGGTGTGGGAAGCCATCGATGATCCTGAAAAGTTCGTCATTATCCAGACGGCTCCTTCGCCCCGGGCGGCGATTGGCGAAGAATTCGGACTGCCTGCCGGTACCAGCGTAACGGGCCAGTTGAACACAGCCCTTCGCCGAATGGGATTTGACCGCATTTTTGATACAAATTTTGCAGCCGATCTGACGATAATGGAAGAAGGGAGTGAGTTGCTCTGGCGCCTGGAACAGAAGCTGGTTCACGGAAAGGATATTAAAATTCCGATGATCACATCCTGCTCCCCGGGCTGGGTAAAATTTGCCGAGCACACCTTTCCGGAATTGCTGGATCACCTGTCATCCTGCAAGAGTCCTCAGCAGATGTTTGGGGCCGTCATTAAAACCTATTATGCCCAGATGGCCGGGATCGATCCGGCAAATATCGTTACGGTAGCCCTGATGCCCTGTGCCGCCAAAAAGTTTGAGTGCAATCGGCCGGAGATGGTGGACAGCGGCTACAAGGACATCGATTACGGACTGACCACGCGCGAAATGGCCGGGATGATTCGGGAAGCCGGACTCTGGCTGCCCGAGCTGCCAAAATCTGATTTTGACCATCCTCTGGGACTGGGCAGCGGTGCCGGACTGGTTTTTGGTGCCACGGGTGGTGTGATGGAAGCCGCTATTCGTTCGGTCCATTTGATTGTAACCGGTCGACAGGTACCGTTTAAAAACATGGACGTAACTCCCGTTCGGGGAATGGAAGGCATTCGGGAAGCCTCCATCACGTTTGAGAATACACTGGAGCGTTACAAATTTTTGGAAGGCGTTACGCTCAATGTGGCGGTGGCCCATGGCATTAAAAATGCCCGGCAAGTGATTGAACGGGTGAAATCCGGTGAAGGGAATTACCACTTTATTGAAATTATGGCCTGTCCGGGCGGATGTTTGGGCGGCGGTGGTCAACCGATTCCAACCAGCCCGGAGATTCGGGAAGCGCGGGCTCAGGCCATCTACGCAGAGGATCACATGCTGCCGGTGCGCACCTCTGTGGAAAATCCGGAAATCCAGCAGTTATACAAGGATTTTCTGGGAGAACCTCTGGGACATTTAAGTCACCAGTTGTTGCATACACATTACACGCCCCGCGGGCGATACACGATGTAGAACGATTGAATAGCTGAGGCACGTATGAGAGCGCTTGAAAAAGAAATAACTTGGACCGAATCGGTGATCAAGGAAGACCAGATTTCAAAATTTATGAAATCCGGACGGGATTTTATTAATGATGAGGAAATCTGGCAAAAAATCCGGACGAACACATCACCGGAAAAACAAGAGATTCGCGAAATCTTACAAAAGTCACTTTCCATTGAAACGCTTACACCCGATGAAGCGGCCAAGCTGCTCAATGTCAAAGATGAGGAGCTTTGGAAGGAGATTTTTGAGGTGGCGGCACAGGTCAAAACGAAGGTGTACGACAATCGTATTGTGACCTTTGCTCCGCTTTACTGCAGCAATTATTGTGTTAATAATTGTCTCTATTGTGGATTTCGCCGAGATAACACGCTGGAAAAGCGGCGGCGCTTGTCTCTGGAGGAAGTCAAAAATGAGGCTCGCGTGCTCGCCGGGGAAATCGGCCATAAGCGTCTTATTGCGGTTTACGGGGAACATCCGCTCTCTGATGCGCGCTACATTGCCGATACGATTGAAGCCATCTACAGCGTGAAGGTTCCTACCCGGGGTGGTGTCGGGCAAATCCGGCGCGTCAATATCAATGCAGCACCCATGTCCGTTGAGGATCTGGAAATGCTCCGCGAAATTGGGATTGGCACGTACCAGGTGTTTCAGGAAACGTACCACCACGAGACCTATGCCAGAATCCATCCTCCGGGCACGTTGAAAAGTCACTATCAGTGGCGCCTGTATTCCATGCACCGTGCTCTGGAAGCCGGCGTAGACGATGTGGCTATCGGCGCTCTCTTTGGGCTGTATGATTGGCGGTTCGAAGTGCTGGCGCTCTTGTACCATGCTATTGAATTGGAATCCATGTTTGATGGGGTGGGGCCGCACACCATTTCGTTTCCACGGCTTCAGCCGGCGTTGGGAGCGCCCTACACCCAGGAAACAAAGTATCTGGTTTCGGACGAGGATTTTAAAAAACTCGTGACGGTGCTTCGATTGGCGATTCCGTATTCGGGAATGATTATTACGGCCCGCGAACGGGCGGAAATTCGCCGGGAGCTTATGCCCATCTGCACCCAAACCGATGCGTCAACGCGTATTGGCATCGGCGCGTATCGGGAAAGCACCAACCGTCAGGAATCCGAACGCCAGCAATTCCTTTTGGGTGATACCCGCAGTCTGGATGAAGTCATTCGTGAGCTGGCGGAAATGGGCTACATCACCTCTTTCTGCACGGCCGGCTATCGGTGCGGCCGTACCGGTGATCGTATTATGAAACTGCTGCGTACCGGCCGGGAAGGGAAATTCTGCAAGCTGAATGCGATTCTGACATTTCGCGAATGGCTGGATGATTTTGCCAGTGAAGAGACCAAGAAAATCGGCGAGGAACTGATTCAGCGGGAGATGAACGAAATCAAAGAAAAAACACCGGTGGATTTTTCGGAACGGGTGTACCAGGAACTGCAGGTTTACTACAAGAGAATTCAAAATGGCGAACGCGACCTCTACTTTTAACGAGAGCTTTCTTGCCGCATTTTTGGAGATTGCTGAGGCTGTTAAAAGCGAATTTGGCGTGTATTTACAGGTAGCGGAAATTTTGGGAAAGCGCTGGTCGTTTGTTGCCGGTGAACCGGAAGGGAGTACATTCTTACCGTCTAAGCGATTGATGCTCAATGAGCATCTGGGTCTGATTGCTGAAAACTGGGAGGTGCTGCCGCGAGAAAAACAGGAAGAAATTTTATCTGTATTACGGGAGAAATTGGCTGTAACTCGGGGAATGTAAATTTAGCGTGGTTCGTTCGTTCCTTGAGAAAACGCACTTGGAAGTTGAACATTGGATATTGATTATTGGATATTGGATACTCGATTTGTTATTTTAGAATTATGTTACCAAGCATTGCCTAATCAGCTCCCCCTTTGAAGGGGGGTGGAGGGATGTAATTACGGATATTTGAAAGCGACTCTCAGTGAGCAGAGGATTTTGAATATCCAATATCCAACATTCAATTTTCAAGTTTCAATTGTGGATGGCTGTAGGGAAATGGAAACGACATCCCCCTGTGGTCCCCCCTTCGAAGGGGGACGTTTGAAAGTTGCAAAGACGGGTTCTTTACTTGCTCTGAAAAGAGTATTTGAGTGTTGCAAGCCATGTGAATAAGCCTAACCCAACAGAACTCCTCCTTTGAAGGGGGTGGGGGGGATGTAAATAGTTGTTAATAAACTAAAATCAGGATAAAAAAGGTAAAAGGCCAAACGGCCTTTTATTTCGGTGTTATCGGTGGTAAATTAAAAACCACAGTGCGAAAGCGGAAAGGAATCCTGTGTCCAGTCGAATTGAAAAGGATTTTTTGGGGTCGAAAGAGCTCCCGGAATCGGCCCTTTACGGCATTCATACCGCTCGGGCGCTGGAGAATTTCACCCTTACGGGTCGACCCGTTCACGCAGAACTCCTTCGGGCCTACGGATTTGTAAAATGGGCCGCTGTGCGGGTCAATGCGTCTTTGGGGGCGCTTCCTCCGGAAATTGTGCCAGCCCTGGAGCAGGCCTGTGAAGAACTCGCTGAAGGCCAACATCTGGAGCATTTTCCGATAGATGCTCTCCAGGGGGGTGCCGGCACCAGCACAAATATGGCCGTAAACGAAGTGCTTGCCAACCGCGCACTGGAGATTTTGGGCGAATCAAAAGGGCGCTACGACCGTGTGCACCCGCTGAATCACGTGAATCTTCACCAATCCACCAACGACACCTACCCCACGGCCCTGAAAGTGGCGGGCTTGTTTTTGCTCAAGCATCTGGAAGAAGCGGTCATCGCGTTGCAATCTGCCTTTCAGAAAAAGGAAAAAGAATTTGCTGCCATTGTAAAGGTGGGGCGGACGCAGCTTCAGGATGCCACATTAATTACGCTGGGTCGGGAGTTTGGGGCCTACGCCGATGCCATTGCAAGGGACCGGTGGCGAATTTTTAAATGCCAGGAACGGCTGCGCGTGATCAACCTGGGCGGAACGGCCATTGGGACGGGAGTAACGGCCCCACGAAAGTACATTTTTAAAGTGGTGGAGGAGCTGCGGCAGTTAACGGGACTGAATCTTGCAAGAGCAGAAAACCTGGTTGACGCCACACAAAATGTGGATGTGTTCGCAGAAGTTTCAGGCATTTTAAAAGCCCATGCCACCAGCCTCATTAAGATTGCCAACGATTTGCGCCTTCTGTCCTCCGGGCCCCATTTGGGTATCGGAGAAATTGAGCTTCCGGCCGTTCAGGCGGGATCCAGCATTATGGCGGGCAAGGTTAACCCCGTAATTCCCGAAGCCGTGGTTCAAGCGGGATTTCAAACCCTGGGTAGTGATAGCATTATTAATCTGGCGGTAGCCAGCGGTAATCTGGAGCTCAATCCTTTTTTACCCTTGATTTCCGAACAATTTCTGGGTATGCTGAAGCTTCTTACGCGCACTGATTGGATGTTCGCCGAAAAATGTGTAGCCGGGATTCGGGCGAATCAAAAAAACTGCGAAAGATTTCACGAATCACCACAGTCGCTTGCAACGCTCTTGGTTCCCGTCATTGGGTACGATCAAGCCGCAGAGGTTTTGAAAAGGGCTCAGAAAGAGGGCCGACAGTTAAGGGATATTTTATTGGAAGAGGGTCTTTTAACTGAAGAGGCGTACAACCGGTTAATTTCGCCGGAGAATGTGTTGAAATTGGGAGAAGATAAGTAGAGGATTTTGAATATCCAATATCCAGTATTGAATATCCAATATCCAATTATCAATTTTAAAGTATTAATTATTGATGACTTAAATGGCGGGGGGATGTTTTTTAAGAAAAAATTGAATATGCTACAAAAAGGGATATGATGCAAACGACACCTAAAGGACTGCGGTTGCACA